>JADLHS010000297.1 GCA_020848635.1 Limisphaerales bacterium | reverse complement strand
CGAGCTTCAAAGCCGCCACGCGCCCGGCGCCCCCGGCCCCGAGCAACAACACGTTCGCCCCGCGCAATTCCACGCCCAAGTCGTCGTTCAGCGAGCGCGTGATCGCTTCGGCGTCGGTATTGAAGCCTTGGCTGCGGATAACTCCGTCGCGATCCGGTTCAAAGCGGATGGTATTCACCGCACCCCAGGTTTTCGCCGAGTCGTCGAGCGCGTCCACCATTTCAACGGCCAGCAATTTATGCGGCACGGTCAGATTCAAGCCGACAAAGCCCATCCGCTTGGCGCCATCGATCGCTTGGCGCAGATTATCCGGCGCAACCTCGCAGGCGAGATAGCGCCAGTTAAGCCCGAGCGCTGCGAGACCCGCATTCTGCATCGCCGGCGAAGCGGAATGCTTGATGGGATGGCCGAACACCGCGCAATAGCGCGTGCTGGCGTCAATCGGCTGCCGGAACGGGTCGGACACGCGAAGGTTATACGAGCAACCGCGCCAAGTTCAAAGTTCAAACTCGCCCCACTGGCGGTGACGCACCTTGCCACTTGCATTCCATCCAGGTCGGATGGACTATTTTTAGCAGCCGTATGAGTCTTCAATGCCCAGCGCCGATCGGTCCATCCGAGTTCCGCTCCCCGCGGCACAGGGCCTTTACGCTCATTGAATTGCTGGTCGTCATCGCCATCATTGCAATTCTGGCGGCCATGCTCCTACCCGTGCTCAACAAAGCCAAGCTCAAGACAAACGGGATAACGTGCATGAACAACCACCGGCAGCTCGCGCTCGCTTGGCGAATGTATTCAGACGATAACAATGACCGGCTGCTCTTTGCCAGTGAATCGCTCGATTGGGACAAACTTTGGACCGCAGACTATGCCTGGGTGACTGGCACGCTCAATCCCGCCGGGACCGATCCCACCGACTGGAATCCCGACCTCACCATCAAGAAAAGCCCGATGTGGCCCTACTGTGGCAAGAACCTCAGCATTTGGAAGTGTCCCGCCGACCGCTCGGGCGTGGCGATCGGCAGCGAGTTCAAGCCCCGAGTGCGCAGCATTTCCATGAACGTATTCCTCGGCGGCTGGGGCGGCACGGACGGCAACTGGGGTCCTATCTTCAGCGCTTACAAGATTTACCTGAAGCAGACCGAACTTCAAAACCCAGGGCCGGCAAATACTTTTGTCTTTCTCGACATGCGGGAGGACAGCATTGACATGGGGAACTTTGCCACGCGGATGGCGGGCTGGCCTGACCAGCCCGGGAACTATGGCTTTTACGATCTGCCCGGCTTCTACCATCACCTGGCCGCAGGCTTCTCGTTCGCCGACGGCCATTCAGAAATTCATCGGTGGCGGGACGAGCGCACCATGCCGCCGATCGTCAAAACCGGCTATGTCAACGACAACTTCTCCTCGCCGAACAACGCGGACGTACGCTGGCTGCAGGAACGATCCACGCGACCGCGTCAGTAGAATTGCCGCCAACCCCAGCTTGTCTTTGCCGCGCTTCCAGCCTACGATACAAAAGTGAAGCCCCGTTGTTTCGCCCGTCGTGCCAGCAGTATCCTGCTGCTGGCTTTGGGCTTCACGTTCACCGCCCTCGCGGCCCCCACCAAAGCCATCCACCTCCGCAACGAAACGATCACGCCGGAGCTCGCGACCAGCCAAACCGTCCAAACTGTCCAGGCTGCCGCGCCCACGGCGGAAAGCCCCGTCAACGGATTGTTCTTGATTCAATTTCACGGGACGGTGTCAGCCGTTGCCCGCGAACAACTTCGCGCCTTTGGGGTCGAATTTCTGCAATACGTCCCCGACGATGCCTTCGTCGTGAAGTTTACCAACGCGCGACCTGGGATCATTCGGCAGTTCGATCTCGTCCGCTGGTTAGGCCCGTATCGTCCGGAATACAAAATCCACCGGATATTGACCAACTCCCCCGCGGTTGCAACGAACGCACCCGGCGGTGCGTTCAGTTCATTGGCTGCGGCGGATTCGCTCGACATCGCAGTTCTGCTTTCGCCGCGGGCGACCCCGGCGGAGCGGGAGCAGACCAAACGATTGTTCGGCCAACTGCGACCGGAAAGTTCCAACCCTTTCGGTCGTGTGCTGCGCGGCCGGTTGGACCGTGCCCAGCTCAACACTTTGGCCAGTTCCGATGCCGTCCTCTGGATCGAACCCGCGCCGGTTATGCGGATGTTCGATGAAGTCGCCAGCCGCATCGTTGACGGCGACGGCCCGCCGGGCCAGACCCTGGTTCAATCGCTTGGCTACACCGGCGCGGGCGTAACCGTAGCCGTGGCCGATAGTGGTCTCGACAGCGGCGACACGAACTCGATGCATCCCGATATTCAAGGCCGCGTGAAAGCGTTGTTTTATTACGGCGCTCCGGGACAACTGGAGGATGCGGCGGATGAACACAGTCACGGCACCCATTGCGCCGGCATCATTGCGGGAAACGGCGCCGTGGGCGAAACGGATGAGAATAATTTCCTGTACGGACTCGGCGTTGCCCCCGGCGCCAGCCTGGTCGCCCAACGCATCTTCGATGCCGCGGGTGGTTACGCCGCCCCACCGACCTACGAGACGCTGACCCGCGACGCCAAACGCGCCGGTGCCGATATTGGTTCAAACAGTTGGGGCGACGACACGCAAGGTCGCTACGATCTGAGCGCGATGGAATTCGACGGGTTGGTACGTGACGCCGACGCGCTCGCGCTGGGCGACCAGCCCTATATCCTTGAATTCTCCGCCGGCAATGCCGGCCCGGCCGCCCGGACCATCGGCAGCCCGGCGGTTGGCAAAAATGTCATCGCCACCGGCGCCGCCAACAACGATCGCCACAATCTGCCGCTGGAGGAATTTGCGATCTACGACACGGGGACCGAAACGATGGCGGATTTTTCCAGCCGCGGCCCATGCGAGGACGGACGGATCAAGCCCGACCTCGTCGCGCCGGGCAGTTGGATCGCATCGCTCCGCTCGGTTTATGCCAACGACGATTTCGCGTGGTGGCCGATTTCGGACAATTATCTCTACCAAGGCGGAACGAGTCAGGCCGGCCCGCACGTCTCCGGCACGGCGGCCGTTTTTGTGCAATTTTACCGGGCCACCCACGGCAATGCCACGCCTTCCCCTGCGCTCGTAAAGGCCGCGCTTATCAATTCCGCCACCGACATGGATGACTCGGTGGAAACCGGTCCCGTTCCGAACAACGATGAAGGTTGGGGGCGATTGAACCTGCCGGCACTAATCGCCTCGCCCCACGACCACTACTTCCTCGATCAGACTGTCCTGCTGACGAACAGTGCCGTTTACGAGCAGCGCATGCTTATCGCGGACGCCAATGAACCGCTCAAAATCACCCTGGCCTACACCGACGTGCCCGGCAATCCCGCAGCCGTGATTGCGCTCGTCAATGATCTCGATCTCGAAGTAGTTTCGCCCGGCGGCCAGGTCTATCGCGGCAATCGTTTCGACTTCGGCGAGTCCATTCCCGATGCCGCCGGGGCCGACACCATCAATAACGTCGAGGCGGTGCATCTCTATGCGCCCGTGCCGGGTGAGTACCTCATTCGCGTCCACGCCAGCCGGATCGTTGAGGACGCGCGCCGGGACACGCCGGCGCTGGACCAGGATTTTGCCCTCGTCGTTTCGGGCACTTTTGGCACCCCGGGCGTGGGGATTGTGACGTTCAATCGCCAGATCTATCGGGCGCCGGACCAGATCCGGCTTTCGTTGGTGGATTACGATCTCGCCGGTCAACCGAGTCCGCAGGTTCTGCTTCGCAGCACCCTTGAGCCACTGGGTGAGAACGTGACCCTGCTAGCCAGCGGTGTGACTGGATTGTTCACTGGCGTGGTCGCCACTGCAACCGGCCCCGCCACCGCCGATGGCAAACTCCAGCTCGCCCATGGCAATCTCATCGAGGTGGTTTATGCGGACGCGTCGCCCGCCAGCACCCGCGTCTTCACGGCGCTGGCGGATCTGCTGCCGCCGGTCATTTCAAATGTGCAGGCCGCGAATCAGTTTGGGGAGGTGATAGTTTCATGGACCACGGACGAGGAAGCCCATTCGGTCCTCTACTATGGAACGAACACGCTCAACTTTGCTTTGACCAATTCCAGCCTGGACGTCACACACGATTTCGCCTTGCTCGGTGGCCTGCCGCCGGGCGTCATCCACTTTATGGCCGTTGCCGAAGACGCGGCTGGGAATCGCGCCACCAACAACAATGGCGGGGCCTTTTTCAACTTCACCAACACCCAACCACCCGAGATTCTCCTGCTGGACTCCTACACGGATAACGGGGGGTTTATTGCCGCGCCACCGCTTTCGGGTTACACGGATGCCCTGGCGGCACTCGGCCGGGCCTACAACGTGTTCGATGCTTCGACGGGTGCCGAACCCACCCTCGCTCAATTACAGGCTTACCGGTGCGTCGTCTGGCGCATGGACGAAATCTCCACGCCGGCGGTTTCGCTGGCGCAGAAAATCGCCAGCTACGTCACCAACGGCGGCGCTTTGTTCATCGCTTCGATGGATGCCACCAGTCGTTTTACGGAAGCGGGTCTGGCCAGTTTCAATACCGATGTGCTCCAGCTCCAATCCTACACCGAGGACCAGCCGGTAAACGCCATTGCCGGCACGACCACCGATCCTGTGGGCGCTGGCATGGATACCGCGCTCGACTACAGCCCGTATGATGAACTCCTATCGTTTTTGGCGTTCCTCGGCGTGACCGACCCGTCGGATTGGATCGTGCCCACGCCTAAGGCTACCGCCATCTTGTTGAGCGATGGCTCGGTGGTCGGCGTCCGCTCGCCCAAGACCGGCGTGGATTTGCCGGCGCGCGTGGTTTACTTGTCGTTTCCGCTCGACGCTGTCCCCCTTGGCTCAGGAGTCGGGAACAATCGCGCCGGGCTCCTGAATAACATCCTCAACTTCCTGGTCCCGACCGCTGGCAGCAGCAGGCTGACCCTCGACAGTGATGTTTACTCGGTCCCCGGGCGTGCCGTGGTGGAAGTCGAGGACATTGATCTGCAAAACCTGGGTCAGACCACGATCACCGTCCACAGCCCGCAACAAACCAATGGCGTGCCCATCACGCTCCTGGAGACGGCGCGGCACGGCTTGTTTCGTGGCAGTTTCATCCTCACCCCCACCAACACCGCTGCCGCCGGCACCCTGCACGTCGCAGCCAACGACACCATCCAGGCCGATTACTTTGATGCCTCCGCCAGTCACCTTATAACTGCGACGGCGACCATTGAAACCAACGCGCCGGTGATCAGCGATGTTCTGATCGAACCCGGCTACCTCGAAGCGGTCGTGAACTGGGTCACTTCGGAGGATACGGATGCCCTCGTCCAATACAGCGAATCCCGGGATAGTTTTCCGAACAACTTCACCACCTACGATCCCACGCTGGCCAGCTATCATTCCTTGTTTCTGTCCGGATTAAAACCCAACACGACCTACTATGCCCGCCTGGTCAGCCGCGATCGCGCCGGGAATTCCACCACCGAGGATAATGGCGGCCAACTCTACACCTTCACCACCCTGCAACCCATCACGCCGCCGTGGTACGACAACATTGAAACCAACAACGCCAACTGGTCCACCATAACACCTCCTGAATCCGAAACCCAGTGGACCCGCGGCGGGCCGGGCAATGGTGAGACGGCCCACTCGCCGACCGATTGCTGGGGTGCCAATCTCACCGGTGCCACGCTTAGCCAGAGCGAGACCTACCTCGTCAGTCCCGGCATCCTGCTCGCCGGCGGGAATCAGGCCACCCTCCGGTTCTGGCACAACTACGACTTCCTGAGCGGAGGGGAAGGTGACATCGAACTCGCCGCCGTGCAGATCATCACCAACACCGCCACGTCGCCGGTCGTGCTCTGGCAGTTGCCGGCCGACAGTTCGTTCGGCTGGGAGGAAGTCGAACTCGATCTCACCCCGCACCTGGGCAAAGTCGTCTATATCGTTTGGTATTATTTTCTGTTCTCCTTCGAAGCCCCGCCGCGCATGGGCTGGCTCGTGGACGACGTTTCCATCACCGTCACCAACGTTCAATCCGGCACTGTGCAAATCACGAACAATCTCTGGCAGGCGTTTTGCGTCCTCACCGGCCCGACTAATCGCACTGCCGGCGGCCGCAGCGAAATCCTGAGCACTGCACCACCCGGCCAATATGTCATTCAATACGCCGACCTGCCGTATTACCAAACACCACCCCCTCAAACCAATCTGCTCGCGCCCGGCGGTTCGGTGACGTTCACGGGCAACTACACTTTTGCCGACCTCAACTCCAACGCCATACCGGACGGTTGGGAGGTACAGCAATTCGGCACCCTCACCGCCCAACGCACACCAACAACCGACACCGATGGCGACGGCCTGAGCGATTGGGCGGAGTTCGTCGCGGGTACGGATCCGAATAACCCGCCGCCTCCGTTCCGGCTCACCGCACAACGATTCGGGGGCAATTTCGTGCAACTCTCGTGGCCGTCCGTCACGAATCACAGCTACCGCATCCACGCCAGCAGCAATGCCGTTTCGTGGTCGCCGTTTTCTGATTGGTTCTCCGCCATGGCCCCGAACACGAGTTACCTCCTCGCCACGACCACCAACGGCGCCGCCAAGTTTTTCCGCGTGGAAGCCGCGCCGCCATCGAGTGCGGTCGCCGCAACCTTCCGCGTCTCCGCCATTCTGCTACCAAACCGCCAAGTCCACCTGGAATGGCCGTCCGCACCGGGACACGGCTATCGCATTCTCGGCAGTACGAACGCGAGTAGTTGGTCGCCCTTCTCCGACTGGCTTCGCGCTTCAGGCTTCACGACCGGATTCACCCTACCCGCCCGGACGAATAGCGCACCGAGCTTATTCCGCGTTGAGGCCCAGCCGTGAGTCGATGCCGAGACTTCGACGCGACCGCACTTCACGGCGACTGGTGCTGGGATTGTTCGGTTCACGCCGATCTGCAGGAAGTCGGCGGGCTCTGGGTTTTCCGGGATAGGAATTTTCGGCAGCGGAATCCAATTCTGATTGGGCATGGGGTGTTGAGGCATTCCCTTGCCGCTCATTCCCCTGCTTAGGGATTGAGCGAATCACCGCCAGCAGACTGCGATCTGGTTATTCAACGAGCCGGGTCGGAAAACGGCGCTCCACATTGCTTATGGCGAAAGCAGCCCAGGGTGTGATCGTTGACCATGCCCACTGCCTGCATGAAGGCGTAACAAATCGTCGAACCGACGAACTTGAATCCCCGCCTTAACAAATCCCTGCTCATCGCGTCGGACTCCGGCGTGCGCGGCGGGATCTCCGCGAGCGAGCGACGCCGGTTCGGGATGGGTGTCCCGCCGACAAATTGCCAGAGGTAGGCGTCAAAGCTGCCGAACTCTCTTTGCACGGCGAAAAGGGCTTCCGCATTTCGAATGGTCGCGGCGATCTTCAACCGGTTGCGGACGATGCCGGCGTCCGCCAGCAACGCCGAAACCTTCGGCGCATCATACTGCGCGATCTTGCGCGCATCAAAGTTGTCGAACGCCCGGCGGTAGTTATCACGCTTCTTGAGAATGGTTGACCAACTCAAACCCGCCTGCGCGCCTTCGAGGATCAGCATCTCAAAGAGGAGGCGGTCTTCATGCACCGGCACGCCCCACTCGCTGTCGTGGTAGGCGATGTCGAGGTCAGTCTTGGGCCAGGCACAACGGTTCATGTTCGGTTGGGAGAGATTCACCGCGAAACACACGAACTACACGAATAATTCGAGCGAAACCGGCAGGCAATCCTCTGGCATGTTTCTTTCGTGTAGTTCGTGTGTTTCGTGGTTGCCATCAATCCTCCGGCAACGGACGGCCTTTGGTTTCCGGCAGGAAGAACAATGCCACCACGCCCAGCAGAAAAATCCCGCTCATGTAAGAAGCGGCCGTGCGAAAGGCGGCGAGCTTTGCGTCCGGCGTCGTCGCCCCCGCCGCCAAGGCGGCCTGCAAATGGCCCAGCGTGAACGGCCCGCTGGCCGCGATAAACCGGCCGACGTTGTAGCAGAAACTCGTACCCGTGCTCCGCAAGCGAATCGGAAAAAGTTCCGGCAGGTAGATCGCAAAGCCCGCGAACAAACCCAATTGACAGGCCCCCATCACCGCACTCATCCAGATGTCGCTGCGGCTGTTGAAGAGTTGGAAGTAACCGATGGTGGTCACGAAGGCGCAGACATAGCCCACTGCGAAGGCCGGTTTGCGGCCCCAGCGCTGGGCCGCGCGGGTGAACAGCAGCATTCCAAAGAAGGAGCCGATGTTTTGCACCATCATGTTCACCCCGATCCATTTGGTTTTTTCCGCGGCGAACTTTTCCGGTGCCACGCCCGCCTGCTTGAGCGAGCGCTCGATGACATCGCCCACCAGTTCCGGGCTGAAGAACCCGATGCCCCACAACCCCACCACGCCCGCCACGCAGAGCAACATGCCGACCAGCGCCGACTTGCGCCACCGCGCCTCCCCGAAGAGCGACCGGTAGGAACCAAACTTCGCACCTGTCAATCGGCCAGCCGCCCGCGCCTGCACCCATTTCTCCGGCTCTTTAAGTCGCATTTGCAGGAACACACACAAGAAGGCGGGCAGCGCCCCGATGATGAACATGTATTTCCACGCCATGCCCGAAGGGATGGCTTTTCCCTCCAGGGAGCCGAGAAAGATGGCAATACTCGCCGCGGTGATGTTGCCCACCGCCGACAAAGCCTGCAGCGTGCCCAGCGCGCCTGTGCGCGACCGCTCCGGCAATCCGTCCGCCACCAGTGCCACCGCCAGCCCAAATACGCCGCCGACCCCCAGCCCCGTGACGAACCGGTACGCTGCGAAATCCACCCACCCCTTCGAGAACGCCGACAACCCGGTGCAAACCGAATACAGCAGCACCGTCAGGGTGAGCGTTTTCGCCCGCCCGATCCGGTCGCCCACCGCGCCGAAGATCAGTCCGCCCGTCGCCCAACCGGCTACGAAAATCGCGGTCGCATAACCGCCGTAAAGTTTCAAATCCGCTCCGGGGGGCAACAGCGCCTTCATCGCGCCATTGCGACCGAGCAGGAATAGTTGCTGATCCAGGCAATCGAACAGCCACGCGAGCGTCGCCATTCCGAAAACGAACCAATGATAAGGGGTCAAATCGCGCCACCAAGGTGTGACGGCGCCGGTCAGGGTGGAACGGTCATTCATCTCGGGCGACAGTATTGCGAGGAATCGGTCCCATGGCTACTCACAAAATCGGGTTGAACCGATGACCGCCGGGAAACACAAAAACCAAACAGTTCCGGATGCCCGTATGATCGAGTCCGCGGTAGTGGGCCTGCTCAAGTCGCCAGCACCTACACCCGGCGCTACCCCGGCAAATCGGCCCCGCGCAGTTGGGAAACCCATGAACCCTGCGGCTCCGGGTTCCGTCCAGCCTCAAGGTGATTTCAATTTGATGACCGCCGCGGCTTGCGCCACGGCGACCGCCCAGCCGGGCGGCGATACCTTGGCGACTTTGATCTCTTCGTAAATGCGGGTGAACTCGCCAGCATCGAGCCAAAGACCGCCACACTTGGGGCATTGGTCAATCTCGACTTTTTCCGCGGCGGAAAACCACCGACGATCAAGCACCTGTTCTGGGCAGCGCGGACACCGCCGAGGCTCGGTGAGGACCACCGGCTTGTGCGGGGCTTGCCAGACCGTGTGGAGGCTGGTGGCGGCGCGGGCGTCCACGCGCTCCAATTCGGTGGGATCAAACCAAATGCCACCACAGCCACCGTAACAAATATCGAGGGTCATGCCACCCGCGCCCTTTTCGCGTAGCGGCCCTTTGCAAGCGGGACATTTCATAATTATCGAATGCCTGAGTTTAGGTTTTGAGCATACAGGCCCGGGTCGCGCTGGCTGGCCAAACCGGGCTCGGCCCCGCAACGAGCGAACGGTCGCCGACTATTTCGCTTTTGCCGGAGTGACCGAAGACAGGGCCAGCCCCATCGCCTTGAAGTCATCGGCCAGTTGGACGAGCGAAGTATTGAGCGGCCCCGCCGCCGCGACCGTCTTGGCCACGGTGTCCTGGATGGCGGCCAAGCCGCCCGGAGTGAGGTCCACCGAGAGATATTTTTGCACGTCCTTGAGGCCGGAAAGGAACGGCCGGTATACCACCTCGGCTTCGGCGTAGCTCTTCTTGATCGCCTGCAATTGCAGGGCGACCTCATTCTTCCGGCTCTGGCTGCGCGCCTTGATGGCTTCATTCTTGATCAGGGCGAGTTGGGCATCCCATTCGGCAAAATAAGCCTTGCCCTGCTGCCCCAGTTCAAGGCGGGCGTCCACGATTTCCTTTCCGGCGTCCTCCACCACCGCGAGATTGAAGACAAACTCCTTGTACTGCGGACGCAGGTCCGCTTGCGGATGGTACACAAGGTTGCTCAAGGAGGTCAGGGTCGCGTCAATCTCGGCCGGGAGGCCGGCGATGTTATTCGCGGCGGTCTGGATATGAACGGCCGTTTGATTGGCCTTTTCATGACCGGAGGTGGCGCAACCCGCGCTCAACAGCACGGAGAGCGCAGCGGTCGCGAGGCCCGTCAGGATAGGAAGCGATTTGCAGATGTGGTTCATGGCTTACTTTTAAAGACAGCTGGCTATGACGGCAATAGTTGTTGCTACGTTCCGACGGTCTCTGGAGGCCCGGCCGTGCGAATCACCCATGCGCCAGTGTTAGCCGCAAATGGCCGGTCTGACAAGTTTATTGCCCCTTCCCGACGGGCCGTATCAGTCCCCCGCAGGTTGATCCTTGGGGCTTCAAAGCCACCACCACCCACGGCTCATTTGAGCTTGCCCGCCACTTCGTCCAGGAGTTTCTGGTAGGGTCCGCGGCGGAAATTGGCCAATCGCTGTTTGTCCTCGAAGACGCCGTCCCCCGCATGGTTGACAATATAGGCCGTGCATTGCAGCCGGTGCGCGTCCTGACCGATCAAATCCACGATTTCCGCCCGCACCCGGACGGTGACCGCCCCACCATAAGCGGCCCCGCCCAGATCACCATAAACAATTTGATCCCCGCGTGAACCTTCCTTCTCAAAGACCATCGCCCCGCCGGGTTCGCTCCTGGATTTGAAACCTGCTTCCTGGAACACCAGCAGGGTGGTGCTCTGGATTTTCTCCACACTCTGGCTGGGGATCACAACCGAGGCAAAGCTGGCCGAAGCCGGCTTGCTCGTCGCGCAACCCGCGAAGAATGCCGCGCCGAGGATGGCGATTCCGCCCGACAGCAGGCCGCGCCGCCAGTCCCGTTGGCGAAATTGACTCCAGGACCGATCGGGCAGTAGCCGACGCTCAACCAGTCGGAAGCAGATGGTTTTCATAATTTGATCTCAATTCTTCTAACAGGATGGCGCTCAGGTGTTGAACGAACGCGCCAGTCACCTTCGCCCGCAAATCAAGCTCCAGATGCGGGCCAACTTCGGTATTTCGGTCGGTTCGTTTGAACCACTCCAACCGGGATTCAATTCCCAATCGAGGTCCAACGTTGAAACACTTTCAAGAAGGTACCGTTTTGACGGGCCTGCGTAATGAACGTGTTGACCGCCGCCAGCAGCGCGTCGTCGGTCTTGCGCACCCCCCACGCCAGTTGTTCCTCCGAGAGCGTCATCGGCGCGACCGTCAACCCGTCCGCGGCATGCATCCCGGCCAGATACCAGATCAGGGTGGAATCGGCAAAGAACAGTTCCGCCTTCTTCCGGACGAGTGCCTCGACCCCAGCCGCGCCGTCTTTGCAATTCACACGTTTGGTCTTGGGATAATCCCGCTGGATGAGAAAATCGCCCGTCGTCGCCGGGATGACGGCAATGGGAGCTTTAAGGTTCAGCGGAAAGCCTAATAAGTACTTGTGCTTGTTCTCCCGGCGCACCAAGGCCATCTGGCCCACCACGAAATAGGGTTGGGAAAAACTGAGGACAAATCGGCGCGCTTCGGTAATGGACATCGAGGACATGATGATGTCGGTTCGCTTGTTGTTGAGCGCCTCGATCTGGTCTTTCCACGGCACTTCCACAAAAACGACCGGCCGCCCGAGATAGCTGCCCAAGACCCGGGCCATGTCCACTTCCACGCCAACCAAGTCCTTTCCCTGCTTGAACACCATTGGAGGAAACACCGGTGACACTCCCACGCGCAACGGCTCGCCGGTCGCCGACGGCGGCAGGTCCGCCGCGAACAATACCGTGGTGGACAAAGCGATGCCAAGCCAAAGGGCGGCGAGGAGAATAACCCGGCGCGAAGGATGGACGGCGAAACGTCGCGGCGTGCGGTTAGATTTGAGCATGCGATGAACGGGAGCGGGATTACCCGTGATACCTTGGCTGGCCGACGACCCCGGCCTTCCGAGCCGGAGCAACCATGAATTTAGCAGTGTGGACATTTTGTATCACCGAGTTGGTTCGTCTGGTCGGGATGATGGCGCAAGGTTCACTTCGCCGTCAATTCAATGTCTCTGTTAGCTCCCGGCACCAGGTCGGCAACCATGCCAGCTGACGATTTGCTCTGCTGCACCCGGCCCCACCACGACCAACGCCGAGCGGGGTTGACGGAATTAGGCGCGGGCGAATTGTGTTATTTACCTTCCCCTGCCCGGCCACCCGCCATCAGGGGATAAACGACTCCGGCCAAGGCGGCACCAAGAATTGGGGCCAACCAGAACAACCAAAGTTGCTGCAACGCCCAGCCGCCAACAAACAGCGCCGGCCCGGTGCTGCGCGCGGGGTTCACCGAGAGATTCGTTACCGGAATGCCGATCAAGTGAATCAGGGTCAAACCCAGGCCGATGGCAATCGGCGCGAAGCCTTGAGTCGCCCGCTTGTCGGTGGCCCCAAGAATGATCAGCAGGAAGAAGAAAGTCAGCACCACCTCGGCCACAAGGCACGCCACCATCGAGTACTTACCCGGCGAATGATCGCCATAGCCATTCGAAGCGAAGCCGCCGGCCAAACTGAAATCGGCCTGTCCGCCGGCGATTACCGCGAGCACTCCGGCCCCCGCCACCGCACCGAGAACCTGGGCCACGATGTAGGGTAGCAGTTCCGCTCCACTAAACCGTTTCCCCACGAATAAACCGATCGAAACCGCCGGATTCAGATGACAACCGGAGATGTGCCCGATGGCGTAGGCCATGGTCAGCACCGTCAGCCCGAAGGCGAACGCAACGCCAACCAGGCCGATCCCCAGATTGATGGGGGTGATGCCGTCAGTAGTGATGAACTTGGCAGCGAGGACGGCGCTACCGCAGCCGCCGAAAACGAGCCAAAACGTGCCGAGGAATTCCGCGATCAGTTTGTTTTTTAGGTCTTTCATAGGGTTGTTCGCTAGTTATTGATCGGGTGCAATTCGCCTCGTGACAAACGGCATTGCCCCAAGCGTGCCATTTCAGCGCGCTCTTGTATATCTTGCCAGCCTTCAGGATGACGAGAAAAATTTGCACCGGGGCGACGGCAGTCACGCGAGCGTCACCATTTGCCGATCTCGGCCCTGGGCGGCCACCCGCTCACTTCGAAACCGGTTTCTTCTTTGCGCCGAAACGGAAGAAACGCGCGCCGATGATCAGGAGGACGGCGCCGGCCAGCGAAAAGAGCAGCTCTTCATAACGGATCAGGACCGGCCCCAGCCCGAAGTCAATGCGCCCGACATGAACAATCATTCCGCCGATAAAGGCGCCGGCCAGCCCCAGCAACAGCCGCCCCACTTTGCCGAGGCCGGTGGTCTTGAGCGAGGTGAACAGGCCCGCCACGGCCCCCACCAAAACGCCCATGATCACCCAGGCAACGATTTCATCGCGTGTGCGATTCTTCAACCGCGTTTCGGAAACCCGCCGCCAGAGATTCTCAAAACTGTTGCCTACCGCCCGCCCGGCGTCCTGGACCGATTCCT
>JADLHS010000296.1 GCA_020848635.1 Limisphaerales bacterium | reverse complement strand
GCCGTTCGTCACTCCAGCCCTCTTGCTCCGCTCGCTCCAAGTTTTTGGCGGTTTGGGGCATGGATTTCTCGAACCGCACATGCCCGATCCCCAGATGGCCGGCGTAATTGGCGAAGCTGTAAGCGAAGATCTCAGCCGCCAGGAATTGATAACGCGTCCTGCGCGGCATGGATACCAATAGCTCCAGGAATTGTCACCCACCAAACTGGCCCGCGCGAACGGCGCGCAGTAGCGTTGCACGGTCAGCGAGTGCGAGTTCGTGCGGCACTTTTTGCAACACGTCTTGCCCAAAGGTTTTCAACGCGTGCGGCGTGGGTTTCGCTCCAGGACCGGCCCAAAAGCAAAAGGCAGGGACCGGCGGGCGGAGCTGACGACTTCAGCAAATGCGGGGCGGGTTCAACAACGGACGGAAAGGACGCTCGGCGCGATCACACGCTTATACAAGGCGACGCTGTCTCCGCGCCTCAGTCCTTTCCAATCCTTTGGTGGTTAGGCGCACAACCCCGTGATGGACACAAGAACCTCATCGTGATGCCCTCATCTGTCGGACGTATCGAACTAGCTGGATCGGGATAATCACCAAACTCAAAACTGATAGCGATGCAACTATCACGCAACGCTTCCTGTCCCAATCGAACGAATCACTGGAATGCACGGCAAGCGCAATGAACACGAGAACCGTCACACCCAGAATCCAGATAAGAGCCATGACAAAGAAGGAGACGGGCAACATGACCCTGCGGTCTGCTTCCGGCGAAGAGAACTGGATGTTGCGAAATCTCATACGGGATGCGCTGTGCGCCTAGCCAGTATTGCTTTCGATAGAGGCGAAAGCGGTGTCTGCTCTCCGGGATAAACGTGGGTTGCGACCGGTTGAGCAGGTAGCCGAGCCACAGGTTGTGGGACGCACGCCCCAGACCACAAATGAACGAAGAGCCAACACCATGAAGACTTACATACTCCGCGAACCCAAAGCCGTCGAGCCGCAAAAACCGGTGCGGACACGGCGCAGCGCCCCCGCCCCGGCGAGCGCCACCACTCTGCTCGGGCCACCCGCCGCACCCGCCATTACCTCGGTTTGGACGGGCATACCGACTCCCTTGCGGTGAGCCTTGCGCCGTCGCGTTGCACAGCGGTGCAGCGTTACGGACTGATCGGCGGCACGCAGGATGACGTGCTCTGGCTCGCCAAGAAAAGCCAAGCGGCCCTTCCGCACATCGAGTTGCGTTTCGGCTACGAGGCCGGCACTGCGGCGGTGTGGATGCGGCCATTCAACTTCGAAAGCGTGCGGTTGAGGTTCCACGCGAGCGACCGGCGGCGACTTTCGTCGTCCTTGAGGCGCTGTTTGTTTGATGAGCTCCAGCCGGAACTCCACGGAACCCCAGGAAGCAAATTCAAACGCGATGTCTCTGTGCGTAAACCGGCCGCCGCAGCGACCAGCCTGGGAGGTGATGCCCACCGCGCCAGTCTTTGCGATCCATTGCTTGGGTGTGAGCGTGACACTGTTGAAGCCAGTCTGAATTCTGCTCCTGTCGCATTCGACGGCGAAATTGGCAAGGTCAGCGGAGCCAACTTATCGAGCACGCCTTAGCATACATTTTGGATTGCGGCGATCCGTCCGGGAGCCCGGCCTGACGTAAGACCCACTGAGTCGTTTGCCGCGAATCAAAGAGGCCAAGCCTACGGCGCGCGAGCCGCGGCGCGATTACGCCCCGGACGAGGCGTTGAGCCACCCGCGCGCAGCGCCGCCGATCCAGTCCGAAGCTACGAAGGGCGATAGACCGCCAGGTATTGTTTCACGACCTGGTCCCAGGAAAATTCCGCCGCCATGCCGCACTGGCGGTATTGGGCAAGGAGGGCCGCGTCCTGATACAGCGCGAGCGCCTTCCGCATGGCCCGGGCCAGGGCATGCGCCGAGCAATCGGAGAATTTGATTCCATTAGCCGCCGCCGGGTCCTCCACAGCATCTACAATGGTGTCGTCCAACCCGCCCGTTCGCCGGACAATGGGAATCGTGCCATAGCGCAGGCTGTACATCTGGTTCAAGCCGCACGGTTCAAATCGCGAGGGCATGAGATAAAAGTCACTGCCCGCTTCGATCCGGTGCGCCAGTGCCTGGTCGTAACCGAGGCGGACGCCCACCTGACCCGGGAAGCGCTGGGCGAGGGCTTGAAATGCGCGCTCGCATTCCGCCGCGCCGCTGCCCAGCAGGACAAATTGCATCTCGGCGGCCAGCATTTCCTCCAGCGCCCCCAGGGCAAGATCCATTCCCTTTTGATCGGCCAGCCGCGTGACGCAGCCAAAGACCGGCACGGTCGGGTTGACCGCCAGGGCAAACTCGGCCTGCAACGCGCGTTTGCATTCCACCTTCCCGGCCAGGTTGGCCGCAGAATAACCGGCGGGCAGATACGGATTGGCGGTCGTGTGCCACTCCTCGTAATCCACGCCGTTGAGGATGCCCACCAGCGCGGACTGCCGCTTGCGCAGGAGCCCGTCGAGCCCGGCCCCGAACTCCTGGGTGGTGATCTCACGGGCGTAGCGCGGGCTGACCGTTGTAATCACTTCGGCGCCCGCGATGCCGGCCTTCAGACAATTCAACTGGCCGTAAAACTCGGCGGTTTCCGGCGTGAACAGATTTCCCGGCAGATTGGTCAGTGCGAAGTTGCTGCGCGGAAAACAGCCCTGGTACGCCAGGTTGTGAATGGTCAGACAAATCTTCGGTGGCTGGGTCCAGCCCTCCGCGCGCGCCTGATGCGCAACCAGCATTGGCACCAGACCGGTATGCCAGTCATGGACGTGCAGCACCTCGGGTCGCCAGGGAAGGAAGCGCGCGAGATGCGCCACGCACTTGTCAAAAAAGATGAACCGCTCGGCGTTGTCCCCATAATCCGCGCCGTTGTCGCCGTACAACCCGGCCCGGTCAAAATATGCCGGCTGATGAATGAAGTAGAGCGTCAACCCCTCCGCCACCTCCAGCGTCCAGAGTTCCGCGCCGACCCGCTTGAGGCCGAGTAGCAAATCGAATTGCCAGTCGGCCTTTTGAAGCTTGGGGAAACGCTCCCGCAAACCGCGATACAATGGCGTGATGATGCCGACCGGATGCCCCGCCTTCGCCAGCGCCTTGCCCAAGGCGCCAACGGCATCCGCGAGACCGCCGGTCTTCGAGAAGGGATAGACTTCGCTGCTGGCGAGAAGAATTCTCATACAGGAACCCCGGCTCGTCTCCCTGGCCCGAATTGAGAATCCAGAGTTGCCATTCGCGGTTCAAGCCTGGGGAATGAGCCGATCAGTCTGCAGATACGGCTGCAACGGCGGCGGGATGAGAACGCTGCCATCCGCCTGTTGATACGTCTCCAGCAGCGCGACAAACAAGCGCGCCAGCGCCGTACCGCTGCCGTTGAGAACGTGGGGAAACTTGTTTTCCCCCGCCTCGGTTTTGAAGCGCAGATTCATCCGGCGCGCTTGAAAGTCCTCGCAGTTCGACACGCTGGAAACCTCCAGGTAGCTCCCCTGCCCCGCGGCCCATACTTCAATGTCAAAGGTCTTCGCGCTCGCAAAGCCCATGTCCCCGGTGCAGAGCTGCACCACGCGATAATGCAGCCCCAGCGATTGCAAAATGCGCTCCGCATGCGCGAGCATTTTCTCCTGTTCGGCGTAGCCGTCCTCCGGCTTCACGATCTTGATCAACTCCACCTTGTCGAACTGATGCACGCGAATCATGCCGCGCGTGCCCACCCCCGCGGCGCCCGCCTCGCCGCGAAAGCACGGCGTGTAGGCGCAGTAGCAAATTGGCAATTGCCGCTCGGACAGAATTTCCTCGCGATGGATGTTCGCCACCGGCGTCTCGGCCGTCGGGATCAAATATAGATGCCCGAGCTTGGCGGCGTCGTTGCCTTCGGCGACCCCGTAGTATTGATCCTTGAACTTGGGAAATTGTCCCACGCCTTCGAGACACTGCGGGCCGACCATGAGCGGCGGGGCGACTTCCGTATAGCCATGTTCGCGGGTGTGCAGATCAAGCATGTACTGGATCAGCGCCCGCTCCAGTTTCGCGCCCCAGTTGGTGTAGAGCAAAAACCCACTGCCGGACAATTTCACTGCGCGCGCAAAATCCACGAGCTTCAAACGCTCGCACAACTCCACATGCGACTTGGGCTGGAATGCAAACTCCGGCTTCCCCCCGTGACTGCGTACGAGCGGATTGTCCTCCGCGGTTTGGCCAAGCGGCACGGACGCGTGGGGTAGATTCGGCAGGCGCAGCATCATTTCATCGCGGGTGGCGTCCGCCGCCTTCGCCTGCTGATCCAGCACCGCGATCCGATCCCCGAGATCCTTGGTTTCCGCTTTCTTGGCCTCGGCCTCGGCAAGTTTCTTCTGCCCCATCAATGCGCCGATTTCCTTCGAGACCCGATTGCGGGTGGCCTTGAGGGTTTCCACTTCGGCCAACGCCTTGCGCCGCTGGTCGTCGGCTTGCAGAATGCCGTCAATGAATTGTTCCTCCCAGGCACCGCGCGTGACCAGACGTTGGCGGACAAAATCCGGCTTTTCGCGAATCAATTTGATGTCGAGCACGGGCGAATTATAGGAACGCCAACCCGAGTCGCAAGGCGGAAGCCGCAGGGACTCTGCCTGGAGCGGCGGGCGCGGATTGAGCGGCTTCCACCCTGCCGCGCGCCGCCGGCATCAGTTCTTGCGGCTCGCACTCAGGCCGGGCGTTTCCGGCGCGTGGGAGCGGCCGAACAAAAAAGCCGCCCTTGTCGGGCGGCCTTTTCGATTTGGTTCGCTATTCCGCTTTCTTCGCGGCGGGTTTGCGCTTGGCTTTCACCACCGCCTTTCGGCGCTTGAGATAAGCCACGCGGCGTTTGCGTTTGATCGTCTTGTTCGTTTGTTTTCCCATATCAGTCTTTACTTTGCTTTCGTGTTCCGATTTTGTGTGGGCACTATGGTAATTCGTCCGCTCCGATTCAACATCTATTTGCTGCTCCTCAGCGTGCTTGGCGCCCTGACCGGCTGCCAGACCGCCGAGTCCAAGCGGGCGCACCAACTCGCCACCGTGCGCCTTTACCTGGAATCGAATGTGGAAGTGGTGGACCACACCGAGGTGGTGACCATCTGCCGCTCCGCGCCGATGGTGGTGAACGTGATCAACAATCCCTTCCTCAACGAGAGCCTGGTGGCCAACGCGAGTCTCGTCGAAGAGCACGGCGGGTTTGCGCTGAAACTTGAATTCAACAAACTGGGCCAGACAATCCTGGAGCAATATTCCGCCGCCAACCCGAACCGTCGCTTCGCCATTCGCAGCCAGTTTGGGGTGGAGCCGGACTTGAAGGATCGCTGGCTCGGCGCGCCGCGCGTCACGCATCGGATCAAGGACGGGGTGCTTATCTTCACGCCCGACACGGATCGGGAGGAGGCCGAGCAAATCGTGCTCGGATTGAACAACCTCGCCGAAAAGAACGGGGAGAAGCTTAAACCCTAGCCATGTTCCGCCCGCCTGCCGGTCTCATTCGGACGTTGCTGGTGATCGGGCTCGGCTGGCTGGCCGCCCCGCTGCTTGCCCAATCGTTTCACCTGCCCACCGCCAACCACGCCCTGTTCGATGCCGATGGCGGCGGCGAGCGTTTCTTTGTCCCCACCGTCGGCAAGACCTGGATCACCGGCACCTTTGGCTGCGTACGCTCGGATGGACGGCAATTGCACGAAGGACTCGATATTCGCTGCCTGCAGCGCGACAAGCGCGGCGAGTCAACGGATCCCGTCCTCGCCACCGCCGACGGCACGGTCGCCTACGTGAATCACAAGCCGTCGCTCTCGAACTACGGTAATTACATCGTGCTGCGTCATGAGATTGACGGCATTGAAATTTATTCCACCTACGCGCATCTACGCGAGGTTGGCGCGGATTTGAAACCCGGCACCGGCGTCAAGGCGGGCCAACCCATCGGGACTCTGGGCCGCACGGCGAACACCCGGGAAGGCATTTCCAAGGAGCGTGCCCACGTCCACTTCGAGTTGAACCTGTTCGTCAACGACCGCTTTCCCGCGTGGTACAAGAAGAATTCTCCCGGCCAGCGCAATGATCACGGCCTCTGGAATGGCCAGAATCTGCTCGGACTTGACCCGCGCGCGCTCCTGCTTGAACAGCAGCGCTTGGGCACCAAATTCAGCCTGGTCCAGTTCATCCAGAACCAGACCGAACTTTGCCGCGTCGTCGTACGGGCCACCAATTTTCCCTGGCTGAAACGCTACGCCGCCTTCGTGCAGGCCAACCCGCAAGCCCAGAAGGAGGGCGTGGCCGGCTATGAGATCAGCCTCAACTTCAATGGCATTCCGAGGGAGCTGATTCCGCGCGCCGCCGCCGAACTCAAAGGCAAAGGTAAGTTTCAATTACTGTCGGTCAACGCACCGGAAGCCAAGAAAAATCCTTGTCGGCGCTTGGTGAGCCAACGCTCTGGCCGCTGGGAAGTCGCTCCGCACGGGATCAACGCCCTGGAATTGCTAACGTTCTGATCGCACGGTTTCGCGGAGCGTCCGCGCTTCGCTCCCCGCACGCCAATCATGAAAGCACGCGGCTGACACATGTCACCCGAAATTAAGAGCTATCGCGGTCGCCTCGCCCCGTCGCCGACTGGCTACCTGCATCTCGGCCACGCGCGGACGTTTTGGATGGCCCAGGAACGCGCCCGTGCCCACGGCGGCGCGCTGGTGTTGCGCAATGACGACATTGACGCCCGGCGCTTCAAACTGGAGTTCGTCGAAGCGATGATTGAAGACCTGCACTGGTTTGGTTTTCAATGGAGCGAAGGTCCGGACTGCGGCGGGCTGCGTGGGCCGTACAACCAAAGCGAACGATTTGAGTTCTATCGAACGGCACTGGACCAATTACGCGCTGGCGGCTTCATCTACCCTTGCACCTGCTCGCGTAAGGATATCGCCGCCGCAGTTCACGCGCCTCACGCCAGCGATGACGAAGCAATCTACCCTGGCACATGCCGACTAAAACAAGGCGCCAAGGGGCTTCACGATGAAGGGATCGTGTCACCCGTCACCCGCCCTTTGTTACCGCGGACCAACTGGCGCTTCCGCGTGCCCGACGGTGAGGCCATCGCCTTCCATGACGAAAACCTCGGCCCGCAACAGTATGTTGCCGGTAAGGACTTCGGTGATTTCGTGGTCTGGCGACACGACGCGGTGCCCGCTTACCAACTTTCGGTGGTGGTGGACGACGCGGCGATGGAGATCACCGAAGTCGTTCGCGGCGCGGATTTGCTCACATCCACCGCGCGCCAACTACTGCTTTACCGGGCGCTGGGTTTGCCGCCGCCGAAGTTTTTCCATTGCCCGCTGATGACCGATGAAGCGGGCGTGAGACTTGCAAAACGCCACGACGCCACCAGTCTCCGGAAGTTACGCGCGAGCGGGGCGACGCCGGAGGCTTTGCGACGGGGCTGGTAGAATGCATAAGCCTTTCCTGAACACGCCCAAGGCGTGGCTGTACTTTACGGCTTGCCACCCGGCGACGTCATCAGGAGGCGAACCGTGCTCAGGTTGGTTTGGGCCTCCGCATAATCAGGTTTCAAACGCAGTGCTGCTTCAAACTGTTGCCCCGCATCCGCCAGCCGTCCCGCTCCCGCCAACGCCACCCCCAAGTTGAAATGGGCCCGCGCAAAATCCGGCCGCACCCGGATGGCTTCCTGATACTGGTGGATCGCTTCAGCTGGTCGGCCCAAGCGGTCGAGGGTCACGCCCATATTGTTGTAGGCGTCGGCGGCGTTCGGGTTGACGCGCAGCGTTTCCTGAAACTGGATGATGGCAGCGTCGAGCTGGCCTAGGCGGCCCAACAGCAATCCGAGATTGTAGTGGGCATCCGCGTAGTCCGGTCGCAGCGCCAGCGCGCGTTCGTATTCGCGGACGGCGTCATTGGGGCGATCGGCCTTTTCGAATGCCGCACCGAGGTTGTAATGAGCTTCGGGATAACGCGGCCGCAGGCGTAAGGCCTGCTGGAAATGACCGATCGCTTCGGGCAGACGATTTCGTTTCTGCAGCGCGATGCCCAGATTGTTGTGCGCAGGAGCGTAATTGGGTTGGAGCCGCAGGGTTTCCAGCCGTTCCCGCAATGCGTCGTCAAACTGATCGCGTTCCTCGAAGACCTCCCCGAGCAGGTCATGCGCAAGGTGGTTGTTGGGGTTGACGGCGAGAGCATGGCGCGCGAGCGCCTCGGCGTTCCTCCAAACCAGCGTTTGTTGGCGGGTCAGGAGCAGGCAAAGCAGGAGCGCCCCCCCGGCAAGAACAGTGGCCGCGCGCGATAGCGGGTTGCGCCCGCCGAGCCAATGGTGGACGCCCCACACCAACGCAATCAGAATCCCCAGGCTCGGAATGTAGGTGTACCGATCCGCAATGGACTGCTGGCCCACCTGGACAAGTCCGATCACCGGCACCAGCGTGCCGAGAAACCACAACCAGCCCATCAGCACGCTGGGATTGTGCTGGCGCTGTACCATCGCCAGCACGGAAATGCCCAGCAACAGCAGTCCGGCGCCCGCGACCAGTGGCAGCGGCCAGTGCGGCGGCAGGGGATAGAAAAACGCCAAGTCCACCGGCCAGAATATTTTTCCGAGATAACGCACGTCAGCGATGAGTGCGTTGCCGAGGCGGTAGGTCATCGGCAGGGCGGCATCCACCGCGCCGCCTTCCCGCTGCACAACGAAGGTGATGCTGCTGGCGACCGCGGCGAGCAGCAGGAACGGGGATTTCTCCAGTACCAGGGCACGCCATTTCGTTTGCCGCCACCGGGCGAGCGGCCAGAAGTCGAGCAGCAGCAATGCAAACGGCAGGGTCACGATCATCGGTTTGGCCATCAAGCCGCCGGAGAACGCGACCAGGGCGAGGCCAAAAGAGATTTTAGATCGCGCCGGGCGCACGGCCAGTTCGCGCACATAGCCGGCATAGGCGCCGAGCGTCAGCAGCCAGAACAGCGTGCATAAAACATCCTTCCGTTCCGCGACCCAAACGACGGACTCGACGCGTAGCGGATGCCAGCCAAAGCAGGCCGCGACCAGAAAACTCCGCCACGTTGCCCCGGTCAGACTTCGCAACACCAAGAAAACGAGCAGCGTATTCACGGCGTGGAGCAAAATACTCGTGAGATGATGGCCGACCGGATTCAAGCCAAAGAGCTGGCAGTCCAGCATGTGCGACAGCCATGTGAGCGGGTGCCAATTCGCGGCTGTGGTGCTCGCGAATGCCCAAACCACCCCGTCCCAACCCAACCCGCGCTGCACGGCGTAATTCGATGTGACGTAATCCAGGTCGTCGTAGCGGACGAAATCGTTGTCCACCCCGGGAAGAAACGCCCAGAGCGTCAACGCGAGCAACCCAAGCCCCAGAACCATGGGCAGTCCCTGAAACGCCGGGGCCGGCACTCCCTTGGTTCCGGTAGTGGGAATGAAGGTTTTGCTTTCCATTGGCGGGCAGAGGATTCGGCGGATCAGTTGCCGCGCGCAACCACGCCCGCCGGGCCGGCCACTCCGGTTCGGCTCACCGCCGTCACCGCGATGGTTTGCGGGTCGCCGTCCGGAAAGCTTCGCGTCCGCTGATTCGCTGGCAGGATTTCCGTCTGCCAGCCGGCCCGGGTTTGGTACTGGAGCACCCACGACCGGGCGACCTCCCCTTTGCCCGGCGACCAGCGCACTTGCACCGGCCTGCCAAATCCGACCTTGACGCTGGGCGCCGCCGGCGGCGTGCTGCCCAACCACGGACTGGCCGGCACAAGCGCCGTCTGTGAGTATTCCGCCGCCAGGGAATTGGCGAGCGTCCGATGGTCCATGAGCCAGTGAAAACTGTAGAGGATGTTCCCGCCCGCACCCGACTGCTTGCGCGTGAGTTCGATTTGGCGGGCAATCTCGTCATGCTTCAACTTGCCGCCCGCCTCAGCGGCATTGAGCCCGGGCCAGAGGTGGCGATGTTTGTCGTTTTGCTCAGCCCACCAGCCCAGCAAGACGGGATAACTTTGGTCGCGGGCATCGCTGGCCCAATAGAGTTGCGGCGCGAAATAGTCCGCCCAACCCAGTTGCAGCCACTTGCGCGCATCGGCGTAAAGCTTGGCATGCGCATCGTAGCCTTTGATTTGCGGGGGATGACCCGGACGCCAGATTCCGAACGGGCTGAGGCCGAATTTCACCCACGGTTTCGCGGCCTTGATGGCTTGATAGGTGCGCGCGATGAAGGTGTTGACGTTTTCCCGCCGCCAGTCGTCGCGGCTTAGTTTGCTGCCCACGCCATACCGCTGCCAGCTTGCCTCGTCGGGAAACGGCAACTCCTGACCACCGGCCCCTTTTTCCGCGTAGGGATAAAAGTAATCGTCGAAGTGAATGCCATCCACATCGTACCGTTGGACGACATCCATCACCACCTTGAGCGAATAATCCTGCACCTCGGGTTCGCCGGGATCGAGCCAGAGATAGTTGCCGTATTTGCGAACGAGGAGCGGCCGGGTCCGGCTGATGTGATTGGCGGTGATGGGCGACCAGGATTTATAGTGATGCGCCCGGTACGGATTGAACCATGCATGCAATTCCAGGCCGCGCTGATGCGCTTCGGTGATCGCGAACGCGAGGGGATCCCAAAAAGGCGACGGAGCTTTGCCCATCGCCCCTGTGAGAAATTCCGACCACGGTTCAAGCTTCGAAGCATATAGCGCATCACACGCCGGCCGAACTTGGAAGACGAGCGCATTGAGCTTCAAGCTCGCCGCCTGATTCAACAGCGCGATCAACTCCGCCTTTTGCGCGGCCACGCTGAGATCCGGTTTGGACGGCCAGTCAATGTTCGCCACCGTTGCAATCCACGCCCCGCGGAATTCGCGCGGAATTCTGGGTGGCTGAAGGGTGGATGGCGCATAACTCGCCGCCGCGGAACCAGCGCCCGCCGCCAGCGTCAGGAGGCCCACTAGCACAAGGGGGCGCGCGAAAAACCCCTTCAGCGCACCGAGTCTGGCGTTCTTCATGGGTTGGATATGCCGGAGCAATGGGACGCTGGCAAGTCATTCAGCAAACCGGCGCAGGACAACCTCAGTCAAATGGGTGTTTCCTGGTGACCTGGCAGGGCAGCAATCCCGCTCATTCCGGGGACGCCTGTGCATCATCGGGGCGACCTCGACGCCGGTGGTGTAAACGTTCCAACCCGTTCAACCCTACTCGCGGCTCACGGCTGCCGCTTCTTCCAGCTACAACGATAGTTGAACCGCCGGTTGGGAGCGCTGTCGCCATTGAGGCTAAGGGAAATCGGATCGTTCAAGTCGGTGGGATTGTCGCACCAATGGAAATCGAATACGAACGCGTCGCCCTTCAAGCCGAGCAACTTGCGCGGCACGGCGATTTCCAGCGCTTTGCCTGCATACCGATAGTCTAGCCGAGCCACCTCAACCCACGAACCGCCCGAGCCGTTGGGAGCGTAACGCTGAATCGTCGTCTTCCGGTCGTCCACCACCGAACGGTTGATGACATAGTCGTAGCCATACCAACCAGTGTCAGGATTCTGGTCGGCGTCAATCAACAGGAGCATCCAGTTGGCTCCGGTATGCGAAGTGAGTGCATCCTTCGTGTCCGCATAGAAATAGACCCGGTCCCGATCAAGGGCGATCTTGCTCGTGAGGATATCATTGCGTCCAGTGTCGTTCGTGTAATGCAGCCCCCCGTAGCCGTCGTAGTTGCGGTGAAACGTATCGCCGGCAGTGTCCCGATACTCCACGGTTACACCATCCCAGTCCGCAAAAATTCCGTCGAGCTTGATCGGGTGGCTGCCGATTACTTCCGGGATGGGGCGCACGCCTTTATAACGGCGGATATTCTCCGCCATCTGCATGTAATAGTTGTCGGTGTAGCCGCCCTTCATAGGTTGGAGGCAGCGGTTGAACTCGGCGTTGTATTGGTCCACGAAGAAATACGTCCCGTCGCGGCGCATGAACTTGGTGGTGGGTTTGCCGCCCGTCGGCGGATATTTGCCGGCGGTCCATTCGTTCCAATCGTTGATGTAGAGGAACTGCGGATTCACCTGGAGCGCCTCATCCCAACGCTGCTGAAAGTAAATCCCGTAACCCTCGGGATGCTCGACCTTGCGGCCCAGCCACGGCACGAACGTTGGTTCGGGCAGATCGAATTCGTTCAAAGGCGGTTCGCCGTTCTCGCGCGTCCAGGATTTGCCCACCAGGCTTGAGGGATGCTGGCCGGGCGTAACGGCGGCTTCCTCATTCTGGCCATTGTGTTTGGAGACCAGTTCATTCGGAGTCATCGCCGCGACCCGCTTGTCGCCCAGGTCCAGACCAAAACTCCAGTTGTCTTTCGTTCCGACGAAGCGTTTGCCCGCCCATTGGTTGTAACCCCACCACATCGTGCGGAGGGTGAAGAAAGTTTTCACTTCCTTGGTGTAATCCTGGTAAAACTCCTCGGTGAAATCCGGGTCGCCATAATGCGGATGCTTGGAATCGGTCTTGGCGGCAGCTTCGTAGTGCGGATTCGGATTGGGCGGGCCTTTGCCATTGGCGTCCACGCTGGGGTTGGCGTTGTAAAGCAGGAGCGGTTTGCCGTCCCAATCGAACCAGAGGTCGGTGAATCTATTCGGCTTGTAGATTCTGTCGTACAAGTCCTGCACGACCGTGATCACGGGGCCATTGAACGCCCAAAAGCAGAATCGCGGCACGCGGTTGCCTTCGGCGCGCATCTTTTGCATCACTGCAAAAACGACCTCCCACTCGTCCCAGTAGCGCACGGCGTTGGTCACATCCATTACCAGAACATCCACGCCCGCATCCGCGAGCATGGACATGTCTTTGCGAATCACGTATTCATCCTTGCTCAGGAAGTAGCCCGTTTCCGGCTCGCCCCAGTGATACGAGCCTTCCGTCCAAAGCGGATGCTTGGCGTCCAAGCGGGCCTTCGGATCGGCGGCCAGAACACGGTTTACGTCCGCCGTGTATGGGCTTTTGAGGTTGTGCTGCGAATCACTATGCCAGGTGATATAAAAGATGCCCACCACCCGGCGCTGGTCTTTTTTCACCGGCCCCACCACGGAGTAGGCGAGCAGATTGCGGCCAATGGCATCCTGCGCCACCCAAGTATCCGGAAACAGGTCGCGATAATACGGCGCTTCGCCCGCGCTCATATTGTTCACCGCGCCCAACAGGCAGGCCCCGATTGCGAATAAAAACATTCCCTTGGCCCCCGCCACGTAAAACGACTTTCGTTCAACACTCATCTGGATCTTTCATCAGTTGCGAACCGATCCTAGAACTGATCTGCCGGGGATGAAACCAAAATTCCGCGGCACTTGGTTTTCCAGCCTCAAATTCGACGCAAGTGAATCCGGTCCAGATCAGGAGGCCCAAGATTCCCAACGCATGCTCAAACGTCGTCGTGGTCCCGGAGAAAATGGTGCATCGCGAGTTTGCGGCTGGTGGCGATGGAATCCACGAGGCGGTTACGTTCGCGCCGGGACATCGGGGTGAATGCCTGCGCGAGCGCGGCATTGCGTTCGACAAGTTCGAGTTGGGGCATTCCCACACTTGCCAGACTCACCGGCAGGGAAAGGGCATAGGCAAGCAGGCGTTCCCCCGTCGCCGCCCCGACGAGCTGCTCCTGGCCAAAAACCTTCATGGCGATCACCCCCATGTGTTTCCGGTTCGCCACCGGAAGCGCGCACCGTTCGAAACTGGCGGGGCCGCCGGGGGCCAATTTCATGCCATCGGTCATGCTCCGGAGCCCGGCATTGAGGGCCATTTGCGTGCAGTCAAAATCGTGGCGCTGCAAGGCCGTTTGCAGGGCCACCGGATCGGCGTGACAGGTAATACCGATGGCGCGCGCGACCTTCCGCTCGCGGGCTTCGTACAACGCCTCCAAGACACCGCCCCGCGCTTCGATGGTGGTCAGATCGTCCATGCTTTTGAGAGCATGGATGTGCAGAACATCAAGGTGGTCAGTACCCAGGCGCTTGAGGCTCAGCTCAATTTGCCGCCGGGCTTGGTCGGCCGTGCGACCGGCAGTTTTCGTGGCCAATACGACTTCATTGCGGCGGGTGGCCATGACTCTCCCCACGCGCTCCTCGCTCTTACCATCGCCGTAGGAATGCGCGGTGTCGATGTAGGTGATCCCGAGACCAATCGCCCGGTTAAGCTCCGCGATGGCCTGGTCATCGTCCTGGTACATCAGAAACCGACTGCCGGAGCCAAAGCCGAGAATGGGCACTTTGATACCGGTGCGCCCCAGAGTGCGGACCGGCAGCCGCCGAGTTGCAGTCTTGGCCAGAAGTGGGCTGGCAACCAGACCCACCGCGAAGGTGCCGAGAAATTGCCGACGATTCATGCGTAATTCCTACGGTGTCACACTCGCGCAAGGCGCGGCAAGCACATTGGGCGGATTGAACGGGGGTGAGCGCAGGGTCAGGTCAGTAGTCACCCCTCGAACCGACGGCAAGGAGGCCGGGGCCAGTGGTCAAGGTTTCCGTGGCGATGGGTCTGGGAGCGGGTCGTGCGAGGCGGCGTGGCCACCTCCAAGCAGCCACGCCGACCTCATTTCGCTCGTCCAGGGCAATCCTATCTGAAGCTCACCGATACCAAGCTTGCAGAAGATATTCCTGCTTTATACTTCCCTCAACCCGGCAACACCCTGTAACGGCAACCAAGGGCTTACCGGGGACAAACGAAAGTGATGTTCCGCAAAGTGCGGGATGCTGCATTAACACGGACCGGACCCCGTCGCCCAATCCGCTCATAGCACCTGGCTCTGTTTAAGGGGAGCTTTCCACTCCGGTGCTTACTCAAGCAATGGGCAAAGCGTGCGGTCGGTGGCGAGCCCGGATGCACAGGGTAACGACCCAAACGGATTCGATTTGCTGGCCGACCGCATGCGAATCGGATAATCAAGCATGTGGCTCATGCGGTATTTCGATATTAGGATGGCCCAATGATCTCGCGTTCCTCATATAGCGACCCGATCAGGGCGGCGTCGCACTTTAAGCGAGGGGTAACCTGCAGTCGGGTAGAGATCGCCCGTCGCTCGGATTACCCAACCCGCACCACATCGCCACAACCAAGGGCCTCGGGGCATTGGTGGCTGCGCACGAAGTGGCTCTGCCTGGTAACCGTCCTGTTACTGGGCCAGCCGGCTCAGGCTCAATACCTCGGTGTCACCTGCGGTTGGAGTTACGGCAACGACTTGACGGGCCCCTATTCGGACACGGCGAACCATCCGCTCTTCAACCCGGTTGCCGGCGAACCCAATGGCACCTGGGACAATTGGGCCGAGGAACTGGCCGCCAGCGGCGTGGATTTCGTTTGTCCCAACCTGCGAGGTTCGTGGCCGAACACCGACCAGAACCCCACGAATCTCGCGCCGTTGTTGGTGGCCTTGAGCCAACGCGGACTGACCAATCGCATCAAGCTGGCGATCTTTGATGACAATGCCGCCTCCTGGACGGCCCAGTGGAATCAGGCCAACGGTCGGGGCTTCAGTTACGCCCAGCCCTTCGACATCAGCGCGCCGACCAATTGGGTTTACCTCTGGGATTATAATTACAAGCTGTTCTACGAGACCGTTCCCGACGCAAACCGATTCAAGATTAATGGCCGACCGGTTATCATCATCTGGTCCGGCAACACCTATTTCGTCAGCCACATGCAGGGCAATGCGTCCAAAGCACTCCTGTACGTGCGGCAGCAGTGTCAGACCACTTTTGGATTCAACCCCTATATCATCGTGTCGGGCGACTTCCTGCCCAACGATACCACCTGCAACAACCCCAGCGTGGTGGATGCGGTTCACAACTGGTTTGCCCAAGGTTCGAGCGGTTACACGCAAACCATTTTCAACGGGGTGAAGATCGGCGCTTGTTGCCCGCAATTTCAAACCCCGGCTTTCGGATCGGGCTGGATTGATCCGCAGCACGGGCAAACGCTGGCCGCCGGGCTGGCAAATACGCGGAGTAATGGCGCTTTGCTCACCTTGGTGGAAGGCTTCACGGATTGGGAAGAGAGCGCCGCCTTGTTCCGCGTCAACAACCTCGACTCCGCTGGCACGGCGTTGAGCTATGACCAAACCTATTATGATTATCCAAACCAACGGCTCAATCTGCTGCGGCAGGCCGGAAACCATGCCACCCCGTGCGAGTTGCGATTCGAAGCCGAGGCTTGTGATGATTTCGGGAATGCCGATGGCGGCAACGGCCGCGTGAATTTCTACCGCAACGGAACAATCGCGATCGAACCAACCGGGGACACCGGCGGCGGCTACAACGTCGGTTGGATCCAGCCGGGCGAATGGCTGGAATGGCGGCAGGTCCCCATTCAGGGGAGCCGAGTGCACCTGCAAGTGCGGGTCGCCAGCCCGAACAATAATGGCGCCATCCATTTTGTGATCGACGGCACAAATCATCCGGCGTTGACGATACCAAATACCGGCGATTGGCAGGCTTACACGAACCTCGAGAGCGGAACGGCCTACGCCTTCGCGAAAGGCAGCACGCATACTGTCCGGTTGGTTTGCGATACCGGCGGCTTCAACATCAACGCCTGGCAATACCACAACGACATCCCCATTGGCGACACCGTAACGCTGCGGTCGGCGGCGAATCAGCTTTTGGTCAGCGCCACAAATTCGACCTCGCCGCTGCAAGCCAGTCGTTCCACGGCCGGCCGGTCGGAGGAGTTCCAGTTGCTGGACCAAAGCAGCACCTTCGGCTACGGCTGTGTCGCACTAAAAGCCCTGGTGAACAATCTCTTTGTTACTGCGGACCCGACGGGCACCTCGGCCCTCCTGGCTAATGCCACCAACGCCGGGCTGCGACAAACCTTCGCGTGGTCGGACAACGCTGATGGCACAGTTTCTTTGCGGGCCCTGGTAAACCAAATGAACGTCAGTGCGGGAAATGCCGGCGCGTTGCCACTCCTGAACAACTGGATTAACTGCGGACTCCCGGAGACGTTCGCGCTCACGACCGTGCCACCAAAATTGACGGCCAGCCGGGATGGCGCGAACCTGACGATCGCCTGGCCGGCAAATTACCTGGGTTGGATTCTGCAAACGAATCGGGTGGGTTGGGAGACGAACGGCACTTGGGGGGATGTGCCCGGCTCCCATACGAACGCTCAACTGAGTTTTCCAATTCAGAGCCCCGACCGGCTGAGCGGGTACTTCCGGCTGCACCGACCGTGAATTCCCACCGGCGTCGCGCCAAGTCCAACCCGACCACCCGCTTTGCGACTTGCCGCCTTCGACGCGCGACTCCAAGCGGACCGGATATGGGGACTCGATCTCCGCACGCCGCACTTGTAGCTTTCCACGGCTGACCGCGATGTCGTCTGAGAACGATCAATTACCCGCACAAGTCGCCAGTGTCCCGCAGGAGGTCACGGGGCAACCCCGGCGCGTCGTGGTGGGGGGCGTGACGTGGCGGGACACCTTTGCGGCGCTCAAGCATCGCAATTTCCGTTTATTCTTCGTCGGTCAACTTGTGTCTCTCACCGGTTCGTGGGTGCAGAACACGGCGCAAGGCTGGTTGGTATATCAGATGACCGGCTCCAAGGTCCTGCTCGGCACCGTCGCGGCAGTCGGGTCGCTGCCCATGCTGTTGCTCTCAGTCTGGGGCGGTTCCGTGGCGGACCGGCATTCCAAGCGCACGGTGGTCTTCTACACCCAGACCGGAATGATGCTGACCGCCTTCGTGTTCGCGGCGTTGGTGGGGAGCGGGCACCTCCAACCGTGGCACATCCTCGTCCTGGCGGGACTGGGTGGCGTGGCGATGGCCTTCGACATGCCTGCCCGGCAGGCGTTCATGGTGGAGATGACCAGCCGCGCAGACCTGATGAACGCGGTGTCGCTCAACAGCTCGATCGTCAACGGCGCCCGGGTGATCGGCCCGGCCGTGGCGGGTCTGCTCATGGCGCAAGTGGGCATGACGTGGTGCTTTCTCTTGAACGGCCTGAGTTTCATCGCGGTCATCGCAGGATTGTTGATGATGCGCCTACCCCCGTTTGTGCCCCCGGCGGAGCCGGCCTCGACGGGGCGCCATGTGCTGGAGGGCTTCACCTATGTAGCGGGGCATCAGCGGTTGCGCGTCCTGCTCCTGCTCTTTGGGGTCGTGGGCGTCTTTGGCTGGTCGTATTCCGTGCTGCTGCCCGCGTACGCAACGGACATTCTGCAGGTGGGCGAAGGGGGTTATAGTGCACTGCTCAGTGCCAACGGATTTGGGGCACTTCTGGGGGCGCTGACCGTGGCCACCTACGGCAACCGGGTGCGGCCACGGCGTATGATCCTGGGCGGACTGTGGTTGTTCTCCGCCATGCTGGTTTTGCTGGCTTTCGTGCGATGGTTTCCACTCGTGCTGGCCTGCATGGCGATGGGAGGCTGGGGGATGTTGCTGTACTTCTCGACGACAAACACGCTCATCCAGACCAGCGTGTCGGACGCGATGCGGGGACGGGTGATGGGCATCTGGGCGTTGGTGTTCGGCGGCATGATGCCCGTGGGCGGCCTTGAATCGGGCTTGCTATCGCAGGCGATCGGCGTGCCGTGGACCATCGCGTCGGGGGGGCTGGTTTGCGCCGGTGCCGGCCTGGTGACCTGGTGGGTGGTGCGCCGGAATCCACCAAGCCCGATGTTGCCGCAGGCTTGAAAGGGTTCAGCGCGGGCACAACAATTGAAGCGCTCCAGGTTGCCACAACTTTGCGCGGCCTGGCCTTCCCCACCTGGCAGGAATACGCGTACCAGCCGGTCTCCATTTGTGATCGCTAGCCGGCGGCGAAGAGCTATGGTCACCGGACCATTTGAAAGCTACCCACCCAGCGCCCTGCCACGGACAGCTGTCGTCGCGGACATCCTCGCTTATCATGACTGGAACAAGCATCAGACCGAGCGTTAGTTCTCGCTTCACCGTACCAAAATCTCCTTTGCCCCGTGGCGACCAGCGGTTAAACATTCGCCATGACAATTCAGAAGGTGATACTGATTTTTTCGATTTGGGCTTTGTGTTTAACGCCGGGACAGGGCGCGGACCCAGCGGTAGATCTCAAGGAACTTCCACGCCTGAGTGCGGTCGAGGCCACTAACGCAATCGCCACGTTTCAAATCAAGTCCGGTTTCCACCTTGAACAGGTCGCCACGGAACCCCTGGTCCGCAGCCCCATCGAAGTCTGTTTCGACGAAAACAGCCGGATGTTCGTCGTTGAAATGATTGATTATTCGGAGATGCGCGACCAGAAGCCGCACTGGGGCCGCGTGAGTGTTTTGGAGGACACTGATGGCGATGGGCGCTACGACAAAAGCACGGTTTTCGTGGACGATCTGCCTTGGCCCACCGGCATCTTCTGGGCGAACGGGGGGCTCTACATTGCCGCGACGCCGGACATTTTCTTCTGCCGGGATACCAATGGGGACGGAAAAGCTGACACCCGGGAGTTGGTGTTCACCGGCTTTGCGATTGATTACGCGCCGTACCGGACGAACCAACTGAACATGCAGGCCATGTTGAACAGCTTCCGCTGGGGGCTCGACAACCGCATCCATGGCGCCACGGCGCCAAACGGGGGCGAAATCACCTCGCTAAACTGGACGAACGAAAAGCCGGTCAACGTGCGCGGCCGCGACTTTGTGTTCGATCCCCGCACGCAGCGGCTCGAGTCCGAAGCCGGTGGAGGGCAATACGGCATGGCATTCGACGATCAGGGACGGCGCTTCGTTTGCAACAACAGCGATCACATCCGGATGTTCATGTATGACGCTCGTTACGGGGCTCGGAATCCTTTCTACACGATGCCCGGGGCGCTTCAAAGCATTGCGGTGGACGGTCCGGCAGCCGAGGTTTACCGCACCAGCCCGGACGAACCGTGGCGCCTGATCCGCACCCGATGGCGGGTCAGCGGGGCCGTCGAAGGCATGATCGAAGGTGGCGGTCGCGCCAGCGGTTACTTCACCAGTGCCACGGGACTGATGATCTACCGCGGGGACGCCTGGCCGCAGGAATATTTGGGTGACGCATTCATCGCCGATTGCGGCAGCAACCTGATCCACCGGAAGAAAGTCCAGGCCGACGGCGTGGCCTTGCGGGCGGAACGGCCGGCGGACGAACAGCGGACGGAATTCCTCACCTCGCGCGACACCTGGTTTCGGCCAGTGCAAATGGCCAACGCGCCCGACGGCACCCTCTACATCGTGGACATGTACCGCGAAATCATCGAGCACCCGTGGTCCTTGCCGCCCACGCTCAAGCAGCATCTCGACCTGAATAGTGGGAGTGACCGCGGGCGCATCTACCGCGTAGTCCCGGATGGCTTCAAAAAACGAAGCCCGCCCCGCCTTGGCCGGGCCAGCACGGTCGAACTGGTCAAGTTGCTCGAACATCGGAACGGCTGGCACCGCGATACGGCCGCCCGACTGCTGTACGAACGGCAGGACAAGACGGCGGTGCCGGCGCTGGAACGCTTGTTGCGCGAATCAAACTCCGGGCTGGGGCGAATGCAGTCCTTGTATGCGCTGGATGGCCTGGCCGCCCTCCAGCGGGAACACCTCCTCCGCTCATTCAGCGATCCCGACCCTTTGGTGCGCCAGCATGCCATCCGGCTGGCCGAGAAATTTTCCCGCACGTCGGCCAACGAGGCGGAAGCGCTGCGATCCCGGTTGCTGACTCTGGCGGCAGACGATTCCATCGAAGTCCGGTACCAATTGGCTTTCACCCTCGGTGAAGTCCGCCATCCAGATCGCGTCAAGGCGTTGGCACAGATCATCCGGCGCGATGCTGGCGATTCCTGGGTACGCGCGGCGGTTCTCAGTTCACTGGGTCGCGGCGCCGGCGAGATGTTCCGTGAATGCGTTGGGTCACCGGGCGCCACCAAGCCTCCGGGTGGGCCTGGGGAGCAAAGCCAGGCGAATTTCCAGTCCTTTCTCGGCGGACTGGTTCAAGTCATCGGCGCGCAGAACGATTCCAACGAAGTGGCAAGCGTACTTGATTATGTTGCCAAGGCCAAAGACCCGGCGCTCGCCTTCGCGCTGGTTCATGGGCTGGGCGAAGGCCTGCAACGCGCCCGAGCCTCCTTACCTACCGACCGCATCAAGCCAGTCATCGAGCGCGCGACCAAGCTGGTCGCCGACAAGACGCAACCGCCCACCGTCCGCGTGCAGGCGGTGGAGTTGCTAGCACTCACCAGTTTCGCCGAGTCGGGCGCGCAATTGTTTTCCCTGCTGGAACTGAACGAGGCGCAGACGGTCCAACTGGCAGCCATGTGTACTCTTGGACGCTTTTCCGATCCCAAGATTGGCGCCGAACTGACACAACGCTGGCTGTCACTGACCCCTCGCCTTCGCAGTGAGGCCCTCAATGTATTATTGGCGCGTTCCGACCGGATCACGCTTTTGCTTGATGCCGTGGAGGCCGGCACGATTCGGCGCGCGGACTTGGCGTCTCCGCAGATTGATTTTCTGACCAACTACCGCGAGGCAAGTCTGCGCGCCCGCTCCATCAAGCTGCTCACCGCCACAACCGTCGGCACCCGCGCGGAGGTCGTCACAGCCTTTGGGTCGGCGCTGGCCGCCCCCGGTGACGCTGCCAAAGGAAAGAAGATCTTCGTGGAGCGCTGCTCGTCATGCCACCGGCTGGGCGGCGAAGGATTTACGCTTGGCCCGGACCTGGTCAGCGTGCGTAACGCCGGCAAGGAGAAAATGCTCATCAACATTCTCGACCCAAACCGCGAAGTGTTACCCCAGTATCTGGCGTACGAAGTTGAGACGAAGGACGATGCAAGCTTGCTCGGGATGCTTATCAACGAAACCGCCACAAGCATTACCTTGCGGCAACCGTACGGAAAAGAAACGGTCGTGCCGCGGATAAACATCGCCAGCATCCGCAGCCGTGGTCTGTCCATCATGCCGGCCGACTTGGAGACCGGATTGAAGCCGCAGGACGTGGCAGACCTCCTGGAGTGGATCGGCACCGCCGAGAAATGAGTTCGCTTCCATGCGGTAGACGCCGCATCCGTCGTTGCCGGTTGCTGGCACCCGCTGACCGCCTTGTCAATCAGGGCGCGGCGATAACGACCCGGCTGCTGGCATTGATACCCGTCATGAAGCCGGAGCCGACGTTTTGTTTCTGTAACACCACCCCACCGAAGTTGTGCTTCATGCTCGTGCCCGGTTTTTGCACCTGGCCGGTAAAACTTCCGAGTGTTGGGGAAATCGTCAGCGTCAGTGCGTTCGGACTCAGATTCACCACCGAACTTCCCGCGTTAACACTCACCAGGTTGCTGAAGTTCGCCGCCAATTCCCCACCGCTGAAATTGACTTCCGCCCCCGACAAGTTCAGGACTTTCCCCGCCCCCGTCGGGGCCACATACCACGCGCCCACCGCCTTGGTCTCATTCGTGAAACCGGCGGAATAGCTCACCGCACTCGCCCCCGCCTGCTTGATCCACACCAACGAACCGCTCACATCGCTACCGCTAAGGTCGGCAAAACTCATCCAACTCACCACGGCGCCTCGGGCGGAATACAACGACACGTACACCGGCCAGCTTCCATCATCAGTCACGAACGCGCTTTGCATGAATTGCGTGCCGTCAGATAGCGTACCGTTCATGATTCCCAATCCATCTACCCCCACTGATAGGGTGGCGTAACCGTCCCCTGCCGGGATGAGCGTGTCGCCCACCAAACCAGGAATGATCAGGGTATATTTGCCCGCATACCGCGAATTGCCCGTTGCGCGACCACCCGATAACGGGGAATTCCACACACCGTCGGTGACACGACCGGATGCCTGTCCTGCTTGATTTCCCTGTCCAAGGAGTAATTCGACCGTCAGGGGGGGGGCGTTCCAGCGCGTTATGACATTGGTAGCGCGCAGGTTCAAATCCAGTTTGCCAGTGAAGGCATACCGCGCGTAACCCAACTGCACCCAGCCGGAATAATTTCCACCGCGATCGGAAGCGACTTTGAACGCCCCAGCACTGGCAAGGTGGACCTCGTCGTTCTCAAAGAACAGACCATTGTAAGTTCCCGCCCCCGCCGTATAAGGGGTCGGAACAAAGCTGGCCTGCAATACGAGATTGCTGGCCATAACAAACGTCAACCGCGCCGATGACGATTGGACCGCCGGGGTGTTCCCGCTCCAACCGGCAAATTCATATCCCGAAGCCGGGGTCGCGGTGACGGTATAAGCCTGTCCCAAGGTCAAACTAGCGGCGTTCAAATTGGGGGTCACCGTGCCCTGACCTTGAACGATCAGCGTCAGCGTCGTCGCTTGTAGTGCGCCTGGCTGCACCGTCAGAATTGCGCCACTGCTTGTGACGCTACCCGCTATATTTGTCACCACACATGTGTAAGCCCCCGCGTGGTTGGTGGTCACACTCGTCAGCGTCAGCGTCGCGCTGGCCGCCCCGCCAATGTTCCCCCCGTTCAAACGCCACTGATAGCTCAACGGGGCCGTCCCGCTCGCGGCCACCGTGAAACTTACATTCGCCCCCGCCGTCACCGTCTGGCTCGCCGGCTGGGTCGTGATG
>JADLHS010000295.1 GCA_020848635.1 Limisphaerales bacterium | reverse complement strand
TGCCTCGTGGTGTAACAGCAGCATACCGGGTTTTGACCCCGACGGTCTTGGTGCGAATCCAAGCGAGGCAGCCAATTCACAGCCCGTTAGCTCAAAATCAGAGCGGCAGTCTTACAAACTGCGGACGTTGGAGAGTTACCAACACGGGCTACCAATTCTGCCGCTGAGTGTGGAAGTCTGCACACCTGTCTCTGAAACAGGGAGCGCTGGAGCGTTACCAGCAGCGGCAACCAGTTCTATTTCAATTAAGAACAAACACCTCAAACGCGCGGAGCAGACACGGTGTGTAAACAATTTATGAGCGACATACTGAACAAGACGATTGTGCTGGTGCTCAACCGCAACTGGCAGGCGATCAACATTCGCACGCCACAGGACGCGTTTTGCCAAATGGCAACGAACGTAGCCACCGCACTGGACATCGAAGGCGAGAGCCACATCCGCCCCGTGACGTGGGACGAGTGGATCACGCTGCCGGTGCGCGAAGGCGATTATGCCGTGCGCACCGCGCGCGGTGCGATCCGCGTGCCGACGGTGATTGTGGCAGTGAACTTTGCCAAGGTGCCGAAAAAGCGCCCGAAGCTCTGCTCCAAGACTATTCGCGAGCGCGACGGCAATCGCTGCCAATACACAGGCAAGTTACTGAAGCCGGACGAAGGCAGCCTCGACCACGTCCTGCCGCGCTCGCGCGGTGGGGCGGACACGTGGGAAAACCTCGTGTGGTCGAGCAAGGACGTGAACACCCGCAAGGGCAACCGTCTGCCGCACGAAGCCGGCCTGACACTGCTCAGCGTCCCGCGTGCGCCGAAGGAACTGCCGGTCACCGCACTCATTCGGAACGCGCATGGTGTCGCCGAGTGGAAGTTGTTCTTAAATGAATAAAGCATGTTGGGCCGCCGTTATTGGCGGCCCAACTTCTTGAACCTCATGCATACTCCCGAAAACCAATGAGCATCCGCACACAAGATGATCGGCTGAAGCGCGTCAGCGACTGCGAACTGGAATTCCCCAACCGTTGGGGGATTCCCACGCGCATCTTTGCCAACGAAGAAATCCCGTTGGAGCGGGTTGCGGTAGATGAACTCGAATCGGTATTGCGAATTCAGGCAACGGTTGACCTGTTGCGCCAGAAGTCACCGCAGTTCTTCGGTGCCGGCGACAATCCGGCAGTGACTGAAGTCGTCTTGACCCCGGACTTTCACAAAGGGGCGGGCATACCGATCGGTACTGTCCTCGCGACGAGGGATTTCGCCGTGCCACAGGCCATCGGCAATGATGTGAACTGTGGCATGCGATTGATCGCGACAAGTCTCAACGTGGATGAAGTGAAAGCCAATGCGCGAGAGTTGGAGTCAGCTTTGCGGCATGTGTTTTTCGAGGGAGGCCGTGACATACCGATGACGCCTGGTCAACGAGAGGCCTTGGTGCGACACGGACTGCCCGGACTTTTATCCACCGCGCACGAAGCGCAGGGGAAAGGGATTTGGGGCTCCCTGGACCTTCGCGCTGAGGAGAAAAATCTGCTCAACATGCGCGGGGGCGGCGGCTATTCGACCGAATCGGTGTTTGCGCTGAAGGACTACATCTCCGCGGCTACCGGGCTTTCTCACGATTCAACAATTGGAAATCTCGGTGGCGGAAACCACTTTGCTGAAATCCAATACGTTCGTCGCGTTTTGCATGGCCCGGCAGCTCATGCCTGGGGATTACGTCAGGGCAAGGTAGTGGTGATGATCCATGCAGGTTCTTTGGGACTAGGGCACGTCACGGGCACATACGTCACGGACATGATGAAGCGCATTTATCCTGAAGGTGTTGCGAGGCCGACCAATGATATCTTTCTCCTGCCACGCAACGAGCGGTTTGCCGTTCAGTTTGACCAGTTCATGATCTCGATGCGGAACGCCGCAAATTTTGCGTTCGGCAACCGTTTCTTTCTAGCCCAAATGATCAGGAAAGGGCTGCGGCAAACCATCGGGGAGACCGAATGGAAGGTGGTGTACGATGCGCCGCATAATTATATGTGGGAAGAACAGTTGGACGGCGAGCGCACATACGTTCACCGCAAAGGAGCCACACCGGCCGGCGGTTGGGAAGAAATGCAGGACACACATTTTGCGCACTGGGGCGAACCGGTCATCGTGCCGGGATCAATGGGGGCACCCAGTTATTTGCTTTTGGGCAGAGGGGCCCGGTCAGCGATGTGCAGCGCGTGCCACGGAGCCGGTCGCGCATTATCCCGAGGTGAAGCCATGAGAGAGGACGATTCCCGCTTCGCTGAATTCCTGAAGCAGTTCACCGTGATCACCGCTCTTGTTCCGAATCGGCCGGATGTGCGCTTGAGGCCCGACATTTTGGACAAATGGAAACAAGAATTGAAGAAAGAGGCTCCGTACGCATATAAGGACATCACCCCGGTAATAAAAACCCTCGAGGCAGCCAAGATCGCAACTCCTGTTGTCGAACTGTTCCCGTTGATGACGGTGAAGCAGTGACCCGTGATGTGCATCGTAGGGTCTGTGGAAAGGCCAAGACTCGCCCTTTTATTCAAAATCCGTTAAACAAATTAGAAACATGCCGACGCTACTTTTATCCGCCAGGCAAACAGACGATGCACAATCGCTCTGGCGTGCATGCATTGCGCTTAAGTGGGAAGTCGTGCGCGTGCACGGCTGGCATGTTCCGACAATTCCTCCAGAGGACGTGGCTGTCTATGGGGAACCATTGTTTGCGGACCACCTTGCGCAGACATTGGGTTTGAAATTGCAAGCGCCTTCGCTGGATTGGCTGCCCAAGCTTGCTTCTATTTGGAGAGGTCGAGATGTCCGGCTGACGACTCTGGCTGAGGCTCGGCACATATTGACGCGGGTATTCATCAAACCCGCAGACGAAAAGTGTTTTGACGCAAAAGTCTACTCAAGCGGTGCTGACCTGCCTGCTCCAGGGCCCTTGCCGGAAAACCTGGCGGTGCTAATTCAAGAGATTGTCGAATGGAAGACAGAATTCCGTTGTTTCATTCTAAAGCGGAAAGTCGTGACTCTCTCTCCTTATTGGCGGGATGGCCGATTGGCGAAGGCGGAGGATGGAACGTGGCCAGCAACCGACGAAGAGTTGGCGGCGGCGAAGGAATTTTCCGAGCGCGTTCTTTCGGATGTCTCTGTTGAATTTCCTACCGCAGTGGTCATGGATGTTGGAATGATGGGGAATGGGAATTGGGCGGTAATTGAAAGCAACGCCGCATTCTCGTCAGGTATGTATGGGTGCGATGCCGAAAAAGTTCTGCCACTGCTCCTGCATGCCTGTCGGGAGAATTAAGCTGTATATGGGCGCAACCCGCGATGATTTCATCAAGTACCCACGCACGCCGCATTTGTTCGGCTCGAAGGGGACGGATGACGACAAACACCTGGGCCGAAAGGAATCCGAGGCGTTTATCGCCGACCCTTCGTTGATTGTGGAGGAAAAGATCGACGGCACAAACGTGGGCATTCACTTCACAACGGGCGGACGCATGGTGCTGCAATGCCGTGGCCACGAAATCACGGAAGGAATGCACCCGCAGTATGATCTGTTCAAGCAATGGACTTCTGTGAAGCGCCCGGTGCTGGAAGCGATGCTCGGCGGTCAATTTATCCTTTACGGTGAATGGCTCTACGCGAAGCATTCCGTTCACTATCGCAAGCTGCCGCACTATTTTTTCGAGTTCGACATCTACGACAAGGACGCCGGACAGTTCCTCGACCTCACCACGCGCCTGCGAATGTTGGACGGAACGGGGTTGCATACGGTGCCCGTGGTTCATCGCGGTCGCGTCACGGCTGATGAACTGCCATCACTCATCGGGCAGTCAGCCTTTGACAGTGCTTTCGACAATCCCGTCACGGGCGGGACTGACGATATGATGGAGGGAGTTTACGTTCGCACCGAAGCGGGCGGGTTCGTCACGGGCCGGGCCAAGTTGGTGCGCCCGGAGTTTGTGGAAAAAGTGAAACAGAGCGAGCACTGGCAACATCAGAAGATGATTCCGAATCTGCTCGAAGACGGAGCAGACATTTGGTTGTGAAAACCTGGGCCGACATCACACGCGCGACGAACGCGCAAGTTCTGGCATGGGCAGAAGCCCAATCGTGGACTCGCGCCATGGCGACCTGCAATCAGGACGCGCAATGGCACGCGGAAGGCGATGTGTGGACGCACACCAAGATGGTCTGCGCCGAACTGGAACGGCTCGCCGATTGGCCGTTACTTGATCGGACCGTGCAGTTGAAGCTGCTGTTCACCGCGCTGCTTCACGATTCCGGCAAGCCCGTCACGACGTTGCTTGAACCGGAAACGGGCCGGACGCGTTCGCCCAAACATGCCCTGGTCGGTGCTGAAATCGCGCGCCGGGTGTTGCGAGAATTGGAATGCGACCTCATCACGCGGGAGGAGATTGTGGCACTCGTGCGTTTTCACGGACGCCCGCCTTTCCTGCTGGAGAAGCCAAGCCCGGAGCATGAAGTCATTTGGCTTTCGTGGTTCGTGAACAACCGGCTGTTATATCTCTTCACCATCGCCGACACGCGCGGCCGAAATGCGAAGGAGATGACCCGGCCCGAAGAGAACCTGCATCTGTGGAAACTCGCGGCTGAGGAGCGCAATTGCTTTCTTACTCCCTACGCCTTCGCCAACGATCAGGCGCGATTCTTGTTTTACCGCGATCAACTCAGCAGTCTACACTACACGCCGCACGTTGAGTATCGTTGCACGGTCACGCTGCTGTCAGGACTTCCGGGAGCAGGCAAGGACACCTGGCTGGCCAAGCACCGACCCGCGATTCCGGTCGTGGCGCTGGACGCCATTCGCGAAGCGCTGGACATTGAGGCCACTGACAATCAAGGCGAAGTCATCCAAGCCGCACGCGAACAGTGCCGTGAACATCTGCGCATTGGTCAGAACTTCGCTTTCAATGGGACCAACATCACGCGGCAGATGCGGAAACGCTGGATTGACCTCTTTACCGATTATGGAGCGAGAATTGAGATCGTTTACATTGAACCGCCGGTTAAAACCATTCTCGCGCAGAACAAACGCCGCACTGCTCCTGTTCCGGAGAAAGTGATATTGCGGCTACTGGAAAAACTCGAAGTTCCAACGGTAACCGAATCCCACTCATTAACCTTCGCCTAGGATAGCCTGGCTCGTGGTATCTGAACACTTCCGCTCGCGAGCATTTCAAATTACTGGCTGCGCGCAGGGCCTACTTCAGGCTTTGCCAGTCGAGGTCGAACCGGGCGAGATACTTGCGCAGGCGGTCGGCATCGTTCGCCGTTTTGCGGTTCTCGCGCGTGGCCGCGAACAATTTGCGGCCCGCGTCCGAGAGCGTGGCTGATTCCCGGCAAACTTGGATCACGAAAGCCAGTTGCGCCCGATCAAACAAATCCAACTGCTCCCTTGTCTTTTCGCTTAACACACTCGCCAGCACGGCGTCATGGTCACCGTCGGTTTTTGGTGCTGACCAGCCAGCCTTCAACCGTTCAATTTCCTCGGCCAGTACAGCCGCGGTGATGCGCCCGCCCGGTGACAGCGTGGCCATGCGCGTGATGCAGGCATTCAAGTCACGAAAGTTGGCGGACCATTTGGCTGCTGGTGATTGGGCGAACTTAAGGAAATCCTCGCGAACCTCCGTGCTCATCGTGACGCGCAGGCTGCCCTTGCGGGCATATTGATCCAATTCGTAATCAAGGTTGGGTTCAATATCCTCCGGGCGCTGGCGCAAGCCGGGGAGATGAAATGTCCAAAGATTCGTCCGGGCCAAGAGGTCTTCCCGGAAACGGCCTTCGCGAACAGCAATCGGAAGCTCGCGATTCGTGCCGGCAATCAACTGGAAGTTGCTGCTGACTTCCCGGTCGCCGCCAAAGGGCAAAAATCGTTTATCTTCCAAAGCCCGGAGCAGCATCGCCTGTTCATCCAATCCCAGTTCCCCGATCTCGTCGAGGAACAGTAGGCCATTGTCCGAGGCCCGCAGCAAACCCGGACGATCTTTCAGCGCCCCGGTAAACGCACCCCTTACGTGACCAAACAACGCTGACATAGCGGCGTCACCCCGCAACGTGGCGCAATTCACTTCCACGAAGGCTCCGGTGA
>JADLHS010000294.1 GCA_020848635.1 Limisphaerales bacterium | reverse complement strand
ATGGATCAGATAAATTGAAAGGAACGAGAATGAAAACACGAACAGTAAAACGAGCAATAAAAATTGGCCTTGGCGCACTCGCGATCGGGTTTTATGTGGCCGCGCAGGCGGCGGACGTGAGCGAGTTCAGCGTCCTTAAAGGAAAAAAATATTCCCAGTCGGAAGCCGGAACTCCCGGCGACGACTTCGCCTTTTACTGGTGGTCGGCCTCCGTCCGCCTGACCACCGCCAATGCGGTCACCGAGGCCACCGCGACGCCACCGGGGCTGGATGCCATCCCCCTCTTTGAGCAAGCCGACCCGAAGTGGCTTCAGTTCGAAACCATTGGCGGACTCACCATGCCCGACATGAACGCGAACTTCCCCAATGGCAGCTATCTGGTGGCCATGACGACAGCGCACGACGGCAATCGCAACGTGACCCTCAGCCTGACGGGCGATTCCTATCCCAATACGCCGACATTTCTGAACTTCGGCATGCTGGAATCGGTTAATCCCTCGGCGGCGTTCACGCTGAGTTGGTCGGCCTTCACCAGCGGCACGGCCAACGACTACATCCGGGTGCAGGCGCTGGATGGTGACGAGAATGAGGTCTTCGGCACGCCGGCATTCGGCGCGGTTGGCGCCTTGAGCGGCTCCGCCGCGTCCGTCGTTATTCCTGCTGGCACGCTCCCGCCGGAGAATTCCTATCGCGTGATCCTGACCTTCATCAAGGTCATTACCCGCGACCCCACCAGCTACGCGGGGGCGATTGGCTTGGCGGGCTATTACAAGAGCACCGAAGCCAGCCTGACCACGACGGTCGGGGGCGGGACAGATACCACGCCGCCGCAACTGGTTTCCAGTTATCCGACCAATAATGCCAGCGGTGTGGCGGCCAGCTCACCCGTCGTGTTCACCTTCAACGAAACGATGGCCCCGGACTATTCCATCACATGGAGCGCCAACGTCAGCGCCGCACAGTTTCTCTACAACTGGAGCGGGGATGGCCATACGTTGACCTGCGTGTATCAGGGATCGCTGCCAGCCGCCGCCACCATCACTTGGTTGTTGACCCCGTCCGCGCAGCCGTTGAACTTCGCGGATGTGGCGGGAAATCCGCTGCCCGCCAACACCTGCACCGGCAGCTTTACCACGGCGGCGGCCACCAACAACCCGTGCGATCAGGGGAATGACGATGGCCGCGGCGGCGGGGGAGTCAACAAGCAACTAACCTACGTCCAGACCAGCGCCGCCAGCCCCACTCCGGATCCGACAAGTCCAGCCACTTTCCTGAGCAGCGCCACCTCACCGACCAACAACCTGATCACCTCCGCCAGACTGCAGGTTCCCGGCGCGGGCGGCCCGCTCCTCACGCTCACGAATTTCCTGGGGTTGGGACGCTCCTTCATGACGATGGAAGAGTACGCCTCGCAAACCGCCCTCGACGCGGCGCGGCCCAATAACACCTACAACCTCCAACTCACCCGCACGACCGGGGGACCGGTGTCAGCCAACGTCAGTCTAGTCGGCAGCTACCCACCCACCCCTCAAATCCTGAACTACGCCGCCGCACAAGCAATTGATCCCGGCGCGAACTTCGTGTTGCAATGGAACGGCTTCACAAACGCCACGGCCAACGACTCTGTGGGATTCAGCATCGTGCATCCCACCACGTTCTGGGTTTGGACCGCCCCGGACCCCTGCGTGCCTCGGCCACTGGCCAACACCGCCACATCCGTCACCATCCCCGCCGGCACCCTCCAGCCCGGCACAACCTACGCCGGCTCGCTTGCGTACACGCGGTTTACTGACTCAAGCTCCAACGCCATCCCGGACATGATCCTTCTGGCCATGCTGCAAAAGGAAGTCAACTTCACCCTCAAGACGACCGGCAACAGTAGCGGGGAGGGCCCCCGGTTTATCAGTTGGCAATTGCTGTCGAACGGCAACCTTGAATTCAAACTCCAAGGCACCCCCGGCAAGAGCTACCAGATCGAATTCTCGGATGACTTGGTCGCTTGGGCCGAGACGGTCACGCTGCTGGCGCCGTTGGGTGGAGTGATCACGCATGAGATATCACCTGAGACCTACGGCAGCCCGGGCTTTTTCCGGGCCCGGGAACTGTAACTCGGGCCATTGGCCGGAAGCGCCAAACTCGTGGACAGGATGGCCCGCAAACCGAATGGAGTGGCTCATGAAAACGCACCTACGTCCCGAACTCGGGACTTCTCTGGGCAGCGCAGCGGCGCTGCTTCTGCTCGCGGCTAGCCTGCCGCTTTCGATTTCAAACACGCAAGCCACGATCTTTTTCGTCCGCACCAACGGCAATGATACGTGGTCCGGCACGAACTGGGTCGAGGCCAAACTCACCGTGGCCGCGGCGATCAGCCGCGCCACCGGCGGCGACGAAATCTGGGTGGCACGGGGCACCTATCCCGGGCATTTGACGTTGAAACCGGACCTCGCGCTGTACGGCGGCTTTGCCGGCACGGAGGCAGTCCGCGATCAGCGTGATTGGACCAACCAGCTCTCGGTCCTGTGGGGCACGACGAACCAGGCGGTGGTCAACATCACAAATGCCGGTCCCGTCACGCGGCTTGACGGTTTTACCATCGGCGGCGGCAACGGCATCCACGGCGGCGGCATTGCCATGGT
>JADLHS010000293.1 GCA_020848635.1 Limisphaerales bacterium | reverse complement strand
CCAGAGCAAACTCCTGCGCTATCGCGGCAACTACGACGAATATCTGGTCCAACGCGACGCCGCCGAATTGCAATTGCTGGCCGCATACAAGAATCAACAGCGCGAAATCAACGCCCTCCAGGATTTTGCGCGCCGGTTCGGCGCCAAGGCCTCCAAGGCTTCGCAGGCGCAGAGCAAGCTCAAGCAGATTGACCGCATGGAGAAGATCGAAGCGCCGGTCAGCGACGACAAGAAGGTGAGTTTCTCCTTCCCGCAGCCACAGCGCAGTGGCCAGCGCGTGATCCGCATGAAGAACATCCATTTTGCCTACGGGCAGAATGTGGTCTATCGCGGCATTGAGTTCGAGGCCGAGCGGGCGCAACGCATCGTGCTGGTCGGACCGAACGGCGCCGGCAAATCAACCTTGCTGAAATTGCTGGCGGCGAACGTCACCCCGCAACAAGGCGAACGCGAACTGGGGCACAACGTCAAAGCCGGATATTACTCGCAGTATCGCGTGGACATGCTCGACCCGAGCCGCAGCGTGCTCGACGAGGCGCTCGACACCCCGTCGCGGGTGACGGAGCAATTCGTTCGCACGTTGCTCGGCAGCTTTCTGTTCCGCGGCGATGATGTGTTCAAAAAAGTCAGCGTGTTGAGCGGGGGCGAAAAGAGCCGGCTCGCGCTGGTGAAACTGTTGCTGGATCCGCCCAACCTGTTGCTCATGGACGAGCCCACCACGCACCTCGACATGTCGAGCATTGACGCCTTGCTCTACGCGCTGGATCAATTCGAGGGCACGCTCATCTTCATCAGCCACGACGTTTATTTTATCCGCGCGCTGGCCAACAGGGTCGTTCACGTCAATGCCGGCCAGCTCACGCACTACGCCGGCGACTATCAGTATTATCTCGATAAGACCCATTCCCTTTCCGCCCGCGCCGCCTTGACCGCCGGGGCCAAGGCCGAAGCGCCGACCCGAAGCTCAACGCCCAAGCCGACGGTGGATCGCAAAGAGCAAAAGCGGCTGGAAGCCGAGCAACGCCAGGCGCGCTCGAACAAACTCAAAGGCCAGAAGCAACTCGTGCATCAACTGGAGAAGCAGATTCAGGATTTGGAAAAACGCCAGGCCGCCATCACCGCCGAGTTGGAAAAACCCGAGACCTATCAGGCCGGCAGCAAAGCCTCGGAACTGAACCGCGAATTTCGTCACAACGCCGACGATCTGGCCGAGATCACGCCGAAATGGGAAGCCGCCGCGACGAAGCTGGCGGAGTTGGATACGGATTGAGCAATTGCCCGGTTCAAAATACTTGGTAGCCGCCGACGTGAGGAGGCGCAATTCAACTCGGACCCCGGGACAAAAGAATGAGCCTCGTTACCTCGGCGGCTACACGATGCGAGAACCCGTCTCTCCCGCCAACTCCTTGATCTCCTCCGCCAACTTGTCCGCCTGCTGCTGCAACTCCCCGCTCTCCTTTTCCAGTAGCGTCTTTCTTTCCGCCGCCAATTCATCCAGCAGGCCGGGCTTCCGCTCGCTCAACTGGCAAAGCTCGTAATCGGGACTTTCCCGCAGCCGATTCAGCGCTTCGAGTACGGCGATGATTTCCAGTTGCAACGTCTCATGCAGGCGCCGCAATTGCGCGAGCTCCGATGCGTCACTGAAATCCAGCGTCGCCCAGCCCTGGCGCAGGATGAAGCCGTGCGGGTCTTCCGCAATCTCCCGCAAGGTCTGGATGTCGCCCGCGTCCTTCGCCCGGTTGATGGCGGCGGTCAACTTGTGATACGTCTCCAGCTTGTCCGGCTGGTTGGCAAAGCGGTCGGGGTGATACAGCTTGACCAGCTTTTTCCACAGCCGCGACAGTTCCGCCTCCTCCTCGGCGGTGAGTTGTTTCTTTTCCGCCACCGCGGCCGCCGTCTCCTCGTAATCCTTGTCCGTTCGCGCTTTGGCCTGCTCGTAATTCTGTTCCGCCTGTTTCGCCTCCTCCTCGCCGCCGCGCACCAGCGAGTCCAGAAACTTCCGCCGGTAATCCACAATGAGCCGCAGCCGGTCGCGCTGCTGATAATGCTCGCGCAATTGCCGGAACAACACCGCTTGCATGACATCCACGCGCGATTTCTCTTTCGTGAAACTGGCTTCCAATTCCGCCAGCCGCGCCCGCGCGCCCGCCACCAGTTGCCGCAATTGTTCCAACTCTGGATTGATGTAAATTACCAGCCCGACGACGCCGGCTTGCGCTGCGGCAGCACCTTTGATTTCGCCGTTCATTCCCGGCGCGGCAAACACCGTCGTGTCCGGTTGCGCGGATGCCATTTCCAGTTGCCGCAAATACCAGCGACCCATCTTCGCGTTGCGGGCATTGGCCGATTTGGCCAGCCAGTCCAGCCAGCCGCGCAGCTCCGCGTCCTTGCGGGCCTCTTGAATCAAGCGCCCCTTGTGCTTCCCGAAAGCGATGCGGGACGGAAACCATTCCTCCGCCGCAAACGCGACCAGCTTTTCCCACGTATCCAGCCCGCGATGTTCGGCAATGGGGCGAAGCACCTGGGCCATCAAGTCCGCGACCGTTTGCACGTCGCCCAGCGCCGTGTGGGCGCCGCGTTCGGGCAGGCGATAATACTGCCGCAGCGTTTGCAACTTGCAGTTGCCGGCAGGCACGGGGTCGAGCAACCGTTGCGCCAGCCGCAGGGCGCAAAACCCGCGACTGCCAATCGCACCGATGCCCAGCCGCTTCCACTCCGGCTGCAACACTTCGTCCAGATCATATTCCAGATTGAATGAAACGAACGGCAAGCCGCCCGCGTGTTCGGCAAACTCCCGATAGACCTGATGTGCCGGCTCGCCGTCGCGCTCCAGAATTTCGCGTGTGTAACCGTGGACGCGCGATGCCTCGGCGGGGATGTCCGCATTTTGATTGAGCAACTTGCGGAATGGTTCACCGTCCGCCACCCAACCGAACATCCGTTGAGCAGCTAACTCGACAACGAAAATTGGGGCGGAGATGCCCGTTGTTTCAGTGTCCAAGAGAATCCAAAACCTATCCTCCATAGTGATTGCCAATCGGAATGTTCAGGGTGGTCGCCAGTATCTTGCGGAGATCCTCGTCTTCAAATGGCTTTGCCAAGAACGAGACTTTCAAACTCGGGCGCACGCGCTGCAGCAGGTCTTGGACACTGTCCGATGGAATCAGGCTCCTTAGGTCCTTACCCTTTGTGTATCCACTTACCAACACGATTGGGTATTTGACCTTTCTCTCGGCAAGAAGCGGAATCATTCTCCAGCCGTCCATTTCACCTGAGCGCTTTAGATCTGTGATCAGGAGATCGGGGTCTGTGCGCAACAACTCGCCCCATGCCGCCTGACCGTCTTGGAACAGGAGCACCGCAGCATCTTCGAACCAACTGCGGATGAGATTCTCGATTATTTCCAATATGACAGGCTCGTCATCCACCACGACGATTCTCGGTCTGATCTGCCGCTCCTGCTTCACCAGCGCAAGCGTGTCTGCAACCATGCGAGATAGAACGGGTCTCGAGGCCGGCTCCGATTTTTCGACCGCACCTGCCGGCTTTCCCACTAACGCAAAGTCGTCTTTCCTGCTCATGTGCTCAGAGATGGGCCGGGAGGGCAGCGCGGGAGCCGCGGTCCTCGAGATCTATTTCAAGGTCCGGCTCAGTTCCTCGACGAATGATTGTACCAACTTGTCTTGGTCTGGTTCAGCGCTGGCACGCCGCGTCACGCGCACCTTGAGAAAATGGCCTTTATGTACGGTGAGGAATAGGCGGGAGATTACCTTGTCGCCATAGAGGGTATAGCTGAATGATGCGTGCAACCACGAGAGGCCTCCCAGATCGAGAGTCTCGCTGGAGATCAGGACTTTCACATTTACATTGTCCTTGAGGAGGAAGACTTCTTTGCAGGTTTCAGCAAAGTGGTCCTGTGCGGGCTTGGACTTAATTCCGTCGGGAAGGGACCTTTTCTTTAGGTCGTAAACGTAAACGTTCGCCGCAAACTTGCCAAGATACTCAATGCTCCAGCCATAGCCCGGGTTATCCTTCTCGTAATCGCGCTTCGCACCCACGCGTTGGCCCGCTACTTTTTCTGGAAATCTGAAGCCCCGGATTATTTCATCGGCGTTTCCGGAAGCGACACCGAGGCCTAGGAAGCCCGCTGCGGCGAGGAGCAATTTGGAAACAATTTTCATAATTTGCCCAATAACTAATCCGCCCGGCATCATGAAACAAGAGCGATGTTGGCGCGGGCCCGGAGCGCGTAGCCTCAGTGTCTTTATCGCGGCCGCTGGACTGATAGGGAATCGTTTTTTGACCCTCTGCGGTTCATCAACTCGCAGGAAGCTCGCCCTTCCAAACAAAATGGAGTAATAGAACCGTTGAAGTGAAAGCCGAACCTTCATAATGAAAGACATGAGCATGAGCAATCCTGTAAAACCCTTGGACTGCAATTTCGACCTGCCTTGGCCGCAGAAAGGCGATGCCTTGGTCACAAGTGACGGCGACAACTTTTTTCTGGTGCGAACACGAGCAGGTGAAGATTGGGAAACCTACGTTGCCGCTTATCGGATGGCCGCTGAAAAGCTGGTTGAACAAACGTCTGACGGAACACTCGCAATCAACTGGCTGGTCTTCCCCATCTGGTATCTCTACCGGCATTATCTTGAGCTTCGTCTGAAATCGCTGATCTGGGATGGCAATGCTTTAGAAGGCGTGTCTCCGAAAGTTTTGGATAAGACCCACAATGTGCTGGATTTGTGGCGGGAATGCCGAGCGTCCATTGAGAGATGGCAAAGTGATTGTCCTAAAGCGGATTTGGATGCTGTTGAGGAAACACTTGGCCAGTTCGAAGAGATCGACCCCAAATCGCAGGCCGCTCGCTACACAAAGGATAAACTTGGAAACCCATCTGGTCTCTTGGGAATTGAAATCAACCTGAAGACCTTCGCTGACACGGTGACAAAAGCCGCAAATTCGCTTGATGCTGCCGCAGACGTATTCTCGCAGCTTCGCCAAAGCCCATAAAGGCCGGAGTCAGGCAAGGGTATCCTGCTTTGTTTCCGACTGTGCCGCCGATAGCGTGTTTAGCCATAGCCAAAGTTTCCACTGCTTGCCGTCTTACTCAGACGGCGCTCTGCTATCAAGCCGCCGCCGGTGCTCCCGCTGGTTTCAAAGGCCGCAGGCAGAAAGCAGTCGGAATTCAACGCATAGACGCCAAGACGCGAGGCAATACAGGTGGGCCAAAAACTTCTTGGACTGCGGCGGGAAGCGACGCGCCACGCCGCTTTGGTAGCTCGACCCACAGCCGAAAAGCGGTGTCGCCGCTGCGCTTTGCCACCGCAATCCATAATCCTCACCTTGCGTCTTTGCCACTTTGCGTCTTTTCGTTCAATCGGAATCCCTCAGGCCGCTTCGCCCAAAGCGACGGACACGCGCAGGCCCAAAGGCTTCAAAATTTCCTGCAAGGTTTCCAGCGTAGGATTGCCGTTCTTCGAAAGAATTTTGTAGAGGCTCGGTCGCTTGAGGCCGACGCGTCCGGCCAGTGTACCCACGCCGCCACCGGCCTCAACCACGTCTTTGAGCGCGATCAAGAAGGCGGCGCTGTCCTTTTCCCCCAGCACTTGCGCGAGGTATTCGGCGGCATATTCGGGGTCGCGCAGGCGTTTGTTCAAATCAGCTTTGTAATTTTTCAGACGCATATTTCAGGAATTGTTGCCAGTGCTGTTGCGCGCGACGGATGTCGCGGGATTGACTGCCTTTGTCGCCACCGCCAAGCAGCACCACGATTTGTTTGCCGTGCAGTCCATAATAAACCCGAAGTCCCGGACCAAAATTTATCCGCAACTCGGACACCCCGCCGCCCACGGATTTAGCGTCGCCAAAATTTCCGGCGCGCACCCGGGCCAACCGGGCATCCACCGCCGCCTGCCATTTTTTGTCGCGGAGGGAATCAAACCACTCGTCAAACGGGACGAGTCCGTTCTGAAGCTCCAACTTCTTGACTTCCCGCTCGATCACCGGCGCAGTGTAATCTATAGGTGACAGCGGCGTCAAGCCCTTGCGAACTTCCCGCGCTCCACCTGCAAGCCACCGCCGGTGCGCCTGCTGGTTGCAAAGGCCGCAGGCGGAAAGCGGACGGCAGAGGGCAGAAGTCAGTGGTCGGCGGTCAGGCCGATCACGCTTTGAAGAGTTTCACTTTTGGCAGACCGCTTTCGGTGGCCAGTTCCGCCTGGAGCTTGTCGCAGGTGGCGAAGCAAGCAACCCGGGCGTGAAGCGCGGCGGCGACGTGAAAGAAATCCCAAGTGCCGGCGGGTACGAGGGCGGCCTGCTCCACGCTGAGCTCATCGGTTTGCGCCAGCAGGTCGGCGAGGCGTTCGCGCCCAAACGTCAACCGGTGGTTGCTCTCGGCGGCGCGATAGGCATTCCACGCGGTGCGGGCATAGGGGGAACGCATTTTGCGCAGGTTGTGCCGCACCTCGGCGCGGAGAATCGGATTCCAAATGAAATCGGTGACGTGTTCCCGTACCCACGGGGTGACGGCGCCGGCAAATTCGTCGTCGGGATGGAACCAGGCGATGAGGACGGAGGAATCCGCGTAGGTGATCATCGCCGCCGCTTTTCCCGTTCGGCCAGCACGGGGTTGCGCGATTTACCGGAGCACTTCTTTTGCGCGGCCCACACCTCGCCCATGATGTCATCCCACGCCACCGGGGGACTGGCTTCCGCCGGTGCCAGCTGGCCCACGTTCTTGCCGTTGCGCGTGATGCGGAAAGTCCGGCCCTTGGCGACTTCGTCCAGCACGGCACTGGTGTCGTGATGTAACTGGCGGGCGCTGATCGTTGACATGGCCGGATTGTGCCACATGGATTGTGGCACGTCAACCGACGGGTCCAACATTGACGCAAAATCACCGCCGATGCGCCCGCTGGTTGCAAAGGCCGCAGGCGGAAAGCGGAAGTCAGAGGACAGAAGCCAGAGGGCGGAGGGCGGAGGTCAGAAGTCACTTTCAAAAACTACGGCCGGAATTAAACGCCAAGACGCCAGGACGCAACCAAACCTTTTGGAGTGCGGCGGGAACCAAAGCGCCACGCCGCTTTGGAAGCTCGACTCACAGCCGGAAAGCGGTGTCGCCGTTGTACTCTGCCACCGCACTCCAAAATTCTCATCCTGCGCCTTTGCCGCTTGGCGCCGGGGCGTTAAATCGGAAAAGGGTCAGCGGAAGTTGTCCACGTCCAGGCCGCTGCCTGTGATGGTGCTCTTGAGCGTGCCAATAGGAATGGGTTTGCTCCGGGGTTGAGCCGTGATGACCTGCCGTCCATCCGGGTGACGCCAATTCGGGTGGCTGCCGCGCTGATCCACGGACACGAAGCCGTTCCGCCGCAACACCTGGACGACCTTGGGCGCGTTGCAAACTGGAAAGGGCCGGCTCAAGGCAGGGCCAGTTCGACCAGTATTGCTTGCCTGCGCAGCTTGACGGGCGCAGGTTCAAACCAGACCCATCAATAGCAAGCCGCCGACCGGTTGCCTGCAATCCGAGCGGCGCGTTTGTGGAGGATTTACATTTCGCCGACAGTGCGAGAAACTGAACCGCTCAGCGGTGCACCCAGGCACACCTGAACCCGGAAGCAATGATGCGATGCACTACCGCCAATTGGAAATCGGCAAATGAGAAACAGCACTTTATGACAGCAAAACCATTGACGAATGAGAAACGCCCTTCGCCCGCTGGGCAATGCTTAAATGGGACTTCGCTAAGACTGGTCGCCGCATTGGCAATAACTGCCATGGTCATCACCGCAGCGGGCTGCAAGAAGGCGGCGCCGGCCACCCCGCCGCCGCCGATCGTGCAGGTCATGGCGGTCGTGGCCACGAACGTGCCGCTTCACACCGAGTTCATCGGCCAACTCGATTCGCCGCAAAATGTCGAAGTGCGCGCACGGGTCGAGGCCTTCGTGGACAAGGTGCTCTTCACCGAGGGGACCGAGGTGCAGGCGGGCGCGCCGCTGTTTGCCCTCGATAAGAAGCCGTTCGAGGAACAACTGGCCGCCGCGAACGGCATGCTGGCCGAGGCAAGTGCGTCGTTGAACAAGTATGAAAAGGATGTCGCCCGCCTCACGCCGCTGGCCGCAAAACGCGCCATTCCACAGCAGGATCTGGACAACGCCGTCGCTTCGGTGGACGTGGGCAAGGCGAACGTCCTGTCCGCCAAGGCCCGAGTCGTGTCGGCGGAGATTGATCTTGGTTATTGCGATGTGACGGCGCCGTTGGCCGGACTGATCGGGGCCAAACAGGTTTCCGTGGGCAGCCTCGTGGGTAAAGGCGAGCCGACCTTGCTGGCAACGATCTCCCAGCTCGATCCCATCTGGTTCTACTGCAACATCAGCGAAGTGCAGTATCTCACCGCGGAAAGCGAAGGCCGCCGGGCCGGCAAGAAGGTGGAAGATCTTCCGGTTGCCCTGATTCTGGGCGACGGCTCGGTGCATAAGGACCTGGGTAAATTTGTCTTCATTGATCGGGCCGTGGATGTGAAGACCGGCACGCTGCGCGTGCGCGCCGAATTTTCCAACCCCGGCAAGGTGCTTCGCCCGGGCATGTTCGCCCGCATCAAGGTGGACCGGGGCGCGCGGCCCGACAGCATTCTCGTGCCAGAGCGGGCGGTGACGGAGCTGCAGGGCAAGAATTTCGTGTGGATCATTGGCACCGACAACAAAGCGAGCCAACGCGCCGTCAAGGTGGGTGAAACGCTCGGCGAGAATTTGCTCATCTTGGAAGGGTTAAAGGCGGGCGAACGCATTATCACCGAGGGATTACAAAAGGTGCGCGAAGGCGCGGTGGTGCAGCCGCGGACCGCCGCACAGATGGCCGAAACCGCCGCCGAAACCGCCAAACACGCGGAAGCCAGCCATGGCAAGCAAGGCGAACCCAAAGCCACCAAGGAGTAATCGTATGGCTGACTTCTTCATTCGCCGCCCCATCGTTGCGATGGTCATTGCCATCTTGACGGTGATCGTCGGGTTGATCTCACTGAAACGGCTGCCCATCGCCGAGTATCCGCCCGTCAGCCCGACGATGATCCAGGTCACCACCACCTACCGCGGCGCGGCGGCGGAGGCCGTCATGGAATCCGTGGCTACCCCCATCGAGTCCAAGGTCAACGGCGTGGACAAGCTGCTCTACATGCAGTCCTTCAACGCCAACGACGGCAAGCTCACGTTGAATGTTTATTTCGATGTCGGCACCGACGTGGACATCATGCAGGTCAACACGCAAAACCGCGTCGGCCAGGCGGAGGCGCAGTTGCCCGCGGCAGTCAAGCAGGAGGGCGTGGTCGTCAACCGCTCCAGCCCGGACATCCTGATGGTCATCGGACTTTACTCGCCCAAGGGCACCTACGACGCGGTGTTCCTGGGCAATTACTGCGACATCAACCTGGTGGACGCCATCAAGCGCGTGAAGGGCGTCGGCGACGTGAAGAATTTCACCGCGCAGGATTACTCGATGCGGGTCTGGTTGCGGCCCGACAAGCTCGCCATCCTGGGCATCACGCCCGCGGATATTCAGAACGCCATCAAGGAGCAGAACGCCCAAGCTCCCGCCGGCCGCATCGGCGCTGAGCCCGCGCCGCCCGGCCAGGAAATGCAGTTCAACGTCCGCGCGCTCGGTCTGCTCAAGGATCCAACCGAGTTCGCGGAAATCATCATTCGCGCCAACCCTGACGGCTCGCAGGTGAAAATCAAGGACGTGGGCCGCGTGGAACTCGGCGCGCAGACCTACGACCTCAAGGCACGCCTGAACCAATCGCCCGCCGGCGCTATCGGCATCTACCTCGCGCCTGGCGCCAACGCCATCGAAACGGCGCAAAACGTCCGGAAAATCCTCGACGAGGCGAAAGGGAAGTTCCCGCCGGACATGGCTTACGACGTGACGCTCGATTCCACCCTGCCGATCAAAGCCTCGATGGAGGAGATCGTGCATACGCTGTTCGAGGCTGTGATTCTGGTGTTGATCGTGGTCTATATCTTCTTGCAAAGCATCCGGGCGACGATCATCCCGATGTGTACCGTGCCCGTGTCGCTGTTGGGCGCATTTATCATGTTCCCCGTGCTCGGGTTCAGCGTGAACGTGCTTACGATGTTCGGCCTCGTGCTCGCCATCGGCATCGTGGTGGACGACGCCATCGTCGTGGTCGAGGCCGTGCAACATCACCTCGAACACGGCAAGGAACCGGTGGAAGCAACCCGGCTGGCCATGAAGGAAGTCTCCGGGCCGGTCGTGGCCATCGGGTTAGTGCTCTGCGCCGTGTTTGTCCCGGTGGCGTTCATGGGCGGCGTAACCGGCCAACTCTACAGCCAGTTCGCGCTGACCATCGCTGTCGCGGTGGTTTTTTCGGTCATTAACGCGCTGACCCTCAGCCCGGCGTTGTGCGCCTTGATGCTCAAGAAACCCACGCCGGGACACGGGCCCATCGCGGCCTTCTTCAAGTTGTTCAACCGCTTCTTTGACTGGCTGAGCAACTCGTACGGAAGCATCGTCGGCCGTCTGACCCGCAAAGCCGCGCGCTCGATGCTGCTGCTCGTCGTGGTGGTCGGCGGGATCTGGCTGGTCGGCAAATTCGTGCCCGGCGGGTTCATCCCCGATGAGGACAAGGGGTATCTCTTCGTGGCGATTGAACTGCCCGAAGGTGCTTCGCTCCAGCGCTCGGACGAGCTGCTCAAGCAGGTGGAAGCCATCGTGGGCACCACGCCCGGAGTGCGCTCGGCCCTCGGGCTGGCGGGCATGAACATCCTCAACTCGCTCAACGTGCCCAACGCCGCGCTGATGTTTGTCGGCTTGGAACCGTGGGAGGAGCGCAAGCCGGCCGCGCTGCAGGCCAAGGCCCTCGTGGCCGAGTGGAACAAAAAGTTCGCCGCCCTCCCCGGCGCGCGGGCCTTTGCGTTTGGCCCGCCGCCCCTGCCGGGCTACGGCAACGTCTCCGGCTTCACCCTGCAATTGCAGGACCGCTCCGGCGGTTCGGTCCAACAACTGGCCGGCTATGTCCAACAGCTGCAGAAGGCCGTGGCGGAGCGCCCGGAGATTGCCCGCGTCAGCACTACATTCAACTCCGCAACGCCCCAGGTTAAGGTGGAGCTTGACCGCGAGAAGGCGCGCACGTTGGGCGTGCCGGTGGACAGCATTTT
>JADLHS010000292.1 GCA_020848635.1 Limisphaerales bacterium | reverse complement strand
TAAACGCCGCCCCAAACCCTTTCCCTTGCTCAATCGTCCACGCCGGAAATTTGTTGAACGACCGCATCGCAACAGCCGCTGGTACGGTGGACCCCGCAAATTTCAACGCCTTAACTAACCGCCATTCAGAACCGACCCCTTCATCCACCGTGACCGCGTAACTTGGGGTGCTGACAGTGCCGCTCACCACGCCAAACGGTTCATACAAACTTTCGCCTTCCGGCGTCGAATCAATCGTCAGGAGCACCTCGCTTTTGACCACGCTCAGGTTGGTGCTGCTCAATTTACCCGCCGCGCTCGTGGCGATTAATCGCACCTCATTCGTACCCACTTCCAATGGCAGGCCTTCCACCCAAAACACCCCGTTCCGCTCCTCAACGACTAAACCTTTCCGCCACTGCCGCGTTGGTGGTAATCGCCAGACAAAACGTCTGGCCTGCCGCGATAGCGACGACGTTGCTCAAACCCTCGGGCACGGTCACAGGTTGGCCGCAAATCCTACCCCATCCGACTACTGTCCCATCTTTTTTGAGCGCGAGACTGTGGTGGGATACAATTCCAAACAGGCCGTATTGATTGCCGGCGGCAATGGCCACCACATTGCTCAACACTTGACCTGAGTGAACCACCAAACCGCTGGCACGTCTCTGCCCGTTGGTACTTTCAATACCCGTGGCTTGCCCGCAGTGATTATCTCCCCACCCATATACCGTTCCGTCCTTCTTCAACGCCAGACTGTGATACTCGCCCACTGCAATCGCGGTCACGTTGCTCAATCCTGCTGGCACATCTCCGTTGCCCCACGCAATCACTGTGCCGTCACTCTTAAGGGCTAGATTCCGCTCATATTGTCCGCCACCCGCCGCAACAGCAACGATGTTGGTCAAGCCGGGTACGAAACCCTTGCCAGACACACTGAAAACTCTGCTGTCGCGCTTCAGCGCCAGCGCCTGGCAACCCGCCGAAATCATGATAATATCTTCTGTCGCACCAAAATTGGTTGGGCAAAGTCCCCACTCCGAAACCTTCCCGTCCTTATGCAGCGCCAAACTAAAGAACGCACCGGCTGCCACCTGAGTCACGTCTTTTAGACCAGCGGGTACGTTCGTTTGACCGTACTGGTTAATGCCCCATCCTACGACACTTCCATCGGCGCGGAGCACCAAGGCATGATTTCTTCCCGCAGATATTGCAGTGGCATTCGCAATTGGCTTGCCATCGAACGCAACTGTTTCAGCGTAATGCTCTCCACTGGATAACTTTGTCCCCCAGATAATCACTTGCCCTGAAACGGCGGCAGAGAACAGCTCCCCAGGGATAAGCAGGGTAAGAAGAATAACCGCACTGAGGCGTAAGTTCATAGTCTAGGGTCCTGTCCTGTAAACATCATTGGTTGTGCGTTCCACCCAAATTTTAAACTTGGTAATGCGCGTGACGCCGTTGTCGTCCACCGCCACCACTTGTGGTGACCAGCTATTCAAGGAATTCGTCGGTCCTCCGGGAATTCGCCAATTAGCGGGAATGGGCCAAGTGTAACCGCCCGCATATAGCGGAGCCACCATTGATGTCCCTACATGGTCGCCTTCCTCATCATACGGAGCGTAGGGATTCCAACGGTTATCACATGATACAGACCTGAATGCACCCAAATCGTGCTTCAACTGTTTAGGACTATAAGGCCCATTCGGAGGCAAAAAATACGCATAACGCCCCCAAACATTCGTCGCATACTGTCCACCGACTTCTTCAATTTCAACTCGGCTGAAAGAAACATCCGTTGGCGCGATAAACACTCTGAGGAAAGCCTCAGCACCCCAGCCATTGTTATAAAAAGGAACGGTCCTCCGAACGACGGCATGGTCAACCCCACTCGGCTCCTTGATCTTGAATTTGATCTCGAACTTGGCCGTGCCCGCCACGCTCGCTGTCACCGTGACGTTCGCAGCATTGCTCGGAGCGGTGAACCAAACCGCGTTGCCCGTCGTCATATCCAATCCCCCTGCCGACACCGACCACACGCCGTTCGTCGGGAAATTGCCCGGCTCGAACCAGCAGTTCACATATTCGCCAACTCCAAGCTGCGTCCGCGCCAGATTCGGGTCGGTCAACGCGCGACACACGGTTTCATGCAGCAGATCATGGCGTATGACGTTGACCGTGGCATCGTAATGCTTGGCGCCCTTGGCCCGCAGGTTCAGATTTCTTGCCGCGTTGTCTGGCAACGCCAGGTACAAATCCCCGTTCATATCCGGATTCTGCCGGCCGAACAACCACCACCCCAACATCTGAATCCGCGTCGCCGCCACACTTGTTCCGGGCGTTTGATACCAAGGCATCCCGGCCGGGCGACCGTACTCCACCGCGCTGGCACTGATGTGGATCAAACTCTTCCGCGCCACCTTTGCTTTGCCGCCGGTGAACAGCTTCAAATCGGTCCGTGCTTTCAACGTCTCCTCGCTAAAATCGCCCCCTGAATAATCCCAACGATGCTTCACCCCCGTCGCCCAAAAATGGGTGACCAGATACCGGATGGGCGCGTTATAGCCCGCAATCCATTCCTCGTGATCCAGCGATTTGTCCGGCACGTATTTGACCAGCACATCATTGTTGTAAGTCCCATCCATGGGGGTGGTGGAGTAGTCCACCCCGTCGCTCACGGTGTGCTGCGTGCCCACGGTATTGGTGTGCGACCATTGGTAGTCCGTGTGGGAACTTGACAGGCCAGAAGTGGTATCATCGGTCACCGTCGCCTGGTAACTCCGTCGCCACTGGCCATCCATTCCCGGCGCGAACTGCGCGTCGTAGTTCTTGATCCGGACTTGGGTGCCGCTCTGTCCCGCATACTTGGAGCGGCTCGTATATTTCGAAAAATGTTTCGTTATTACGATCATCGCCGGCAGCTCCGGTGCCACGGAGGTTGCCACCGGCGGCGCGCTGCCACCCGACTGCGCGGCCACGACGTCAAACGTCGCCGTGCCCCGGCCCAGCACCGGGACATCCACCGCCGTCCAGTACCCGTAGGCATCCACCGCGGCCCCCACGCCATTCACTGTCACAGTGTAAGCTGGGTCGCTCACGGTCCCATACACCGCACCGCTGGGCGCATATAGACTCTCGCCTTCCGGCGTCGAATCAATCGTCAGGTTCACCTCGCTTTTGACCACACTCAGGTTGGTGCTGCTCAAATTACCCGCCGCGTCGGTGGCGAGCAATAACACGTCATTCGTGCCCGCCCTCAACGGCAGGCCCTCCACCCAAAACATCCCGTTCCGCTCCACCAGTCCGCTGACGACATTGGTCACCCCGTTAGCATCCACCCATTCCGCCACCACACTGGCCGTTTCATCGTTGATGTTCCCGCGCACATAAAAGTTGTCGCCGCTCAGGTGCGTTCCGTTCGTCGGCCAGACCACTTCCAGCACCGGGCTCGTCGCCGCCGTGTAATCCAGGGCCACCGAAAGGTTGGTCGTCGTTACGTTGCCGGCCAAATCGGTCACCCGCAACGTAATCTGGTTACTGTTCGTCGCGAGCGCAAGGTCGTAACCCTGAAAGTAATTGGTCGTGAAATCAAACCGGTTCGTGTCAAAAAACTGGTCCACCACCGCCACTAGCTCATTCGTCATTAGGCCGAACTCGTTGGTCAGATCGCAGGTCAAAGTCGCGAGCACTTCGTTGGCATACCCCTGCAATTGCAGATACGGCTTGAGGACCGTGGAGGTGGCCGGATTGGTGACGACCAATACCGGCGGCACCCGATCCAAGGTTATTTCCGTCTCATCCCACACCACGGTTGCGTCGCGCGCGCGACCGCGCAAAGCCACCAAGACCATATGGTTGCTGTCTTGGTTTGGCAGCGTGACCGTGAAGTTGGAGTTGTAGGGGGACCACACTGCCGCCGGCCAGTTGGTGCTGTTGACCAACACGGTCATTTGCGCCGGCACCCCGGTGGCCGTCGCACAACTGCCCGTCACCGTCCGGTTGCTAACATTCAGATTCGGGTAATGCGTCTCGAAGGTGATCGTGTTGGGGTCCGAGCCGGCGGTGTATTCGTCCAGATCGCTCACGCCATCGGAATCATAATCCCCACTGCCGCCCCGGCCGAAGCTGCCGAAGTGGTCCCATTCCCAGCCGTCGTCCATGCCGTCCCCGTCGGTATCAGCCAGATTCGGATTGGTGCCGAGAAAAGCCTCCTGCAAATCGGTGAGGCCATCGCCATCCGTGTCCACTTTGCATTTGCCGGCGCTGCCGGCGGAGTAGAGCGCCGTGATTTCGATGTTGGTCAGGGCCCGCCGGTAGAAGGTGACTTCGTCTATCACGCCCTTGTACCACCCGTTGAAGCCGGGTTGCGGATGCGTCCCGATCCGCACGGGAACGGCGTTGCTCAACGAACCGGCAATCACCGTCGGGTTGAAAGTCAGACGGGGCGTTCCGTCCACGTAGATTGTTCCCCCGGTCGTGGACGCGCGATCCAGCGTCACCGCCACGTGATGCCAGCCGCCGTCCCGCAGGTCGCCGGTGGCGATGAAGTTCGCGACGCCCGATGCGTTGGCGATCTGAAAGCCGGGCACGCCGTTGACGAGGAACAATTCGTAGCCGGTCGCCGTCGAGGAGTTGGGAGAGTAACGCTTTCCGACCACGCTCATCACGCCGTAGGTGTTGTTGTTCGCCAGCGGTTTAATCCACGCCTCCAGGGTCAACTGGTCGGTGGCGGTGGCCAGGTTCAGCGCGTTGTCATTGGCGGCGGCCACGCCGTCGTTGAGGCCGTCGAAGTTGAATCCCTGCGAGGCGACGGCTGAAACATACGTCGCGCCGCTCAGGGTGGCGTGGTTGGTCCGCGCCAGGTCGTAGCCGTTCCCATCGCCCGGCCACCAGGCGACGATGTCCGCCGGGGCGGTGGCGCAGTTGGGGTTGTTCTTGCCCGCCGCGCCCGCGTTGTAAATGGACTGGACTTCAGAGCCGGCCAGCGCCCGATTGTAGAGGGTGAGTTCGTCCATTTGCCCGACGAACGGGTATGGGTCGTTGCCATCTCCGCTGTTGCCAATCCTCAGCGGTTCTGGAGTGGGAACGAGACCGTCAGCAATGGTTACAGGCGTTTCCGGCTGCCCATTGATGAATAGCGTCAATGTCTTACCCGCGGTGTCGTAGGTCATTGCAACGTGATTCCATGCCTCCGCCGCCAGCCCGCTGCCGCTGACAGCGTAATAGGACGCCTCCACCTGCGCATAAACGAGGTTGGGGTCATCCAGGTAAAACGCATATTGAATCTCTCCATTGGTGAACGACCCCTTGAATGCAATGATCCTGGTCCCGGATGCTCCCGACGGAGTCCACACCCATCCCTCAATCGTCAACCCGGTCGTTGGACTCAGGCTCGCCGAGTGCGCGACGCTGAGATGGTTGTTCCCGTTGAAGGAGAACCCCTGGCCCACCTTGCCCGCCGTGTAAGCCGCCGCGCCCACCCACGTCCCGTTGTTGCCGCTCGCGATGATGGCGTCGTTCGCGTTCCCGCCCGCCGGCCACCAACTGACGACTCCCGCCGGCAGCGGCACCGAACTCACAATCACAAAGTCCAGCACCAGACCGTCCCTGTCCGGGGGTTGAACCGCCGCCATCCGCTTGATTCGCCCGGCGGGTCTCGCGCCGGAACGAGCCTGAAGCGAGCGCACCAGCCCGCTGCGGTCGGATTTCAGGCGGTCGGGAGAAAGACCCGCCTGGGGCCTGGGCAACTTGTCCAGCGCGGATTTCAACGCCGTGTAGTCCACGCGCTCAATCAGCCAGTCCCGCCCTTCGATACGCGCAAAGGTTTTCGCCACGGGCGTCCTGTCGCCTTCGCTTTGCAGCCCGAACGCGTGGCCGTCCCCGATCCGCATCGCCCCAAACTTCAACTGCTCATCCGCGACCGCCACCCCGCCCGCCGCTCCCGGACGCAGATCCAGGGTCAAGGATTCCCTCGCGTCCGGCGCGGAATCCACCCACTCCGACCAGACCTCCAGCCGCGCGTTTCCGGACTCGAATCCGCCGGGCAGCTTCACCGCCTCGCACAGGATGATGTCCTGTTCGAGCGAATGTCCGGTGTAACGGTAGCGGACATCCGCGCGAACGGTGTCGAAGGCGTCCGGATAAACGACGGTGTTGTCCCCCACAAGCTGGCCGATGGAGCTCCTGACCTCGCCCAGCAGGAAACTCTGGCCGCTCGCGCTATCGTGCAGCGCCAGAAACGCGGCGCGACACGCCAGCTTGCGACCGTCCGGCGTGAGGATCGTGAGGGGAGACTCCGCGATGTCCGCCGGAAACAACACCTTTTGCAAACCGTAATCGGCCACCGCGCCATCCTTCAGCAAGCGGATTTCCCGGAGGACAACGCTCGACGCTCCGACGCCCAGGTCGGCGATGGCCGGGCCGTTTGAAGCCGGGAGACTGGAGGGGACGGCGGCGATCACCTGCGCCGGCGCGGCCACCGCGCGAACCGTTGGAATCGCGGACAGGCCCGCAGGCAGATTCGTCGTGAAGCCTTCAACACCCGCGGCGGATTGGGTCGGATGGAAACCTACGCCCGACAAGACCAGGGCGAGGACAAGGGAAGCGTCAATGGATGAGGTTTTCATGGTTCAGGAATGGATGGCAGACGAAAGAGGACTGGAAAGCGCGAAACCGGTTGCGGCAATTCGCAACAACCGAAGATAGAAACGATTTCCGTGCGCGGGAAAACCGGGAAGCAACTCAGTGAAGAAAGAAATTGCGCGCGGGGGGGGGGCGCCGCCCTACCCTCGGCCATTTTTGCAGTTGTCAGAATCGTTGTCTTCACACCCGGACTCCATGACACGCGAGAAACCCCACGAAAGAAGAAAGCTCAAACGGACGCAGACTGTTTCGACTCTCTGGCGCGCTTTTATCTCCGATCACCCCTTCGCTGCAACCCATTTCTTGACCAAGTTGCATCTTTTATTGTCATCCGCGTGTTCATAAAGAAAGCATGAGGGCAGACAGTGTGGAACGCTCGTGCGCCCCGTGTCTGCCCTCATGTTTTCTTTACGACCCAAACCGCTCTCCCCGATGGAAGCGCGGATCCTGCATCGCCGCGAAGTGGGGGAAAGTTACAAAGCCATCTGTTCGGATTGCAACATGAGCTTGAACACGCTCAAAACCCACATGCACCGGATTTTTGTGAAGACCGTCGCGCAATCAAGCGCATGTGCGATTTGGAACCGGGCACACCCGTTCGGCTAGTCATAGTCGCTTTTGACCGCCACCCGCTCCGAATACCCGTCCCGCGCCCCGGCTTCGCCCTGGCAGGCTTTGCTCCAAGGCGAGGTGTGACGCCAAGGCCGGCGCCCTGGTGACGCGGGCGAGCAGTTGCCAAAAAAGGGGTTGTGCTAGTTTCTGTGCTAGTTGCGGGTCATTTCAGGCGACCCCATCAAAATCGGGCAAACAACGTTTTTACCCCTTACAACATTGACTGGAATCGAAGTCCGATGAAACGCCAAAAGAGGCAGTAAAACCGACCCATTGTGTTTTATGAGTGCTCTGCTCTAACCATTGAGCTACAGGCCCGCACGGCATGTTTACAGAAGCAACCCTTGTGGTCAAATAATCCATCCGCTGTATCTTCGCCACTTAGCCGCCGGTAGTCGGCCTCGGCTTGAGTTCCCAGCGACAATGGAGCCCGTCCGTCGATGACTTCAAGTCTGGCCCGGATCCGGGACACCGTCGCCGTCCAGCGAACCACTTTGGTCGAGTCCC
>JADLHS010000291.1 GCA_020848635.1 Limisphaerales bacterium | reverse complement strand
TTGGCCAGCCGTCCGGGACTGCGCGGGCGGCCAATTGCAAGATTGGCCGCGCGTTCATGCCGCGAGACGGGTTGGGCGGGCGGGCGGCAAGTGCGGGCCGAGCGCGACGCCGAGGATGTGGACCAACGCGGCGGCCGGGTACGGTTTCGCCAGAAACCCATCGCAGCTGCGGTGCGGCGACTTTCCCAAGGCCACGTCCTGCGTGTAGCCGGAACTGAAGACGACTTTGAGCCCCGGCTGGCGTTCCCGCAGCCGGGCGGCGAGGGTGCAACCGTCCATGGCCGGCATCACCACATCGGTCAGCAACAGGTCAATCCGCCGGTCAGGTTGGGCCGCGACCACGCGCAGCGCCTCCGGGCCGTCTCTGGCCTCCAGCACGGTGTAGCCCAGCACCACCAATTCGTGCATCACGGTGTCGCGCACCGCCGGATCGTCCTCCACCAACAGAATGGTTTCGTGATGCGCGGGCGCATGGGTCAGGTCCCGCAATGCCCGGTGGGCGCGGGATTTTCTGGCGGTCGCCGTCGCCGCGGGGCGCGTCAGCAACTGATGGGTCAGTTCCGTCGCATGCTGGCCGGCGAGCTGGATTTCCGTCACGTAACGACGGCGCGGGTCGCCAGGGGACATCACGCCCAGCAACAATTCACTGAAGCCGGTGATGACCGTGAGGGCGTTATTCAAGCCATGCGCGACCGGGGCGAGCGCGCCGCCGGGGGGCGGGGGAGCTTCCAAGGCCGAAACCAAAGTGCGGGAGGAGAAGGTTTTCATAGGGGTTTCAATCATTGAGCCCCCAGTGGCCCCAATGGTTTAGGTGGCTCCAGTGCTCGGACTCAGCGGTGGTTTCCGGCAAGGCGCGGGCGGCGGAACCGGCAACCTGGGAGGCCAAGGCCAGAACTTCGGCCACGGTCGTCAACAACCCGCCGCCGAGGTACGGCTTGGGCAGCAGGGTGGCCGGCTGCAGCCATTCGTTCTCGGCCAATGCTTCCGCGTTCAGCCCGCCGGAGGCCAGGATGACCGGCACTCCCATTTGCGCGGCACGCAGCCGCCGAACCAGCTCGAGCCCGGACATTCCCGGCATCTGGTTGTCGGTGATCAGGAGATCATAGGCGTGAGTTTGCAGGGCGTCCCAGCCGGGCTGGCTTCCCGGGACCGCGTCCACCCGGTAACCGGCGCCCACCAGCACCCGCTCATTGAGTTTGCGAATGGCTTCGTCATCCTCCACCAGCAGAATCCGGCGCAGGGACGGAACCGACAACGGGTGCGATGCCAGTTTGACCTGGTTTGGGGGCGCGGGCTCCGGCGCAAAGAAACTGAGTCCGGCGGCTTCCACCGTATTCCGCAGGCGCTGCACTCGGGGGGAGTCCAAGGCGTCCGCGTCGTCCGCCGGGCCGAGCAGGGCGGCCAGGGCGGCGGCGCTCCCGCGGCGCTGGTCGAGCCAACCGCGAACCCAACGTTGCACTGTCGCCGGCAGCGCGCCCTTGCAACTGGCGGAGAGAATGAGCAGGCCGGCATGGTCCGCCTCGGCGGTGGCGGCGGCCCGCCAGTCCGGATCCTCCAGGAGGTCGAATCGCCAGAGCCGTGGATGCAGCCGCTTTTTTCCGCCCAGCTTGTGAACCACGGCGTCGAGGGTCAGCACCGCCCGCCGGCCGGCCCGCGTGTCGTCATAAACGATGACGACCACCCAGTCCGCGTCCGGGCTCGAGGGTGGGACGGAAGTCGCCGGTAAGGTTGCGGAAGCATTGGCGGCCAAAGTCAGGTCGGGGATCAGCGCTTTGGTGACGGGCTGGAGGTTTCGGTAGGGGATCATTATTTTCGTTCGTCAAAGTTTGAGAGTTCCGGCCGGCGGGTTGCCGGGCTGACTGCGGGCTTGCACCAGACCGGTCAAAAGTTCGCGCAACGGTTCAATCGCTCCCGTTGTGAGGAGAAAGCAATCCGCTCCGGCGGCCAGGCAGGCTTCGCGGAGGGGCGGCAAATCGTAGGGGGAAAGCATGGCCACGACCGGCGCGGGCCGGAGGTGATGCAGCTGCTTCAGCGTCTGCAACCCGACGGCTCCGGGCAGTTGAAGGTCGAGAATCACGACGTCGGGATGGACTGTTTCCACGAGGGCCAGCACCTTGGCCGGCGATTGGGCGCAGCCGAAGATGGTGATGCCTTCCAGATCGGAGAGCAGCGTGGTGAGACCCTCATTCACCGCGCCCCCGGCTTCCGCGACCAGAACGCGCAGGCAAACGAGAGAGCGCTCCGGAACCGAGAGTGAGGTCGCACGCATAGATAATATTATCAACCCTACCAGCAGGCTGCGCCATCATGGGGCGGCTGTTAGAATTGTAGGCGGCGGCTTACGCGCAGCGTTCGCCGGCGAACCATTACGGAATGCGCGTGACGCCAGAAACGCAGGCCGCAGCCATCCGCTGCGACCTGCGACCGGTCGCGGGCCGTTGGTTGCGAGCCGGCGACGCCCTGGGTTTGCCCCATTCAGCCTTCCCGCCGCAGCCCATGCGCTTGCGCGTAACGGAGGAGTTCCATGTCACTGCGCACTTGGAGTTTGACCCGGAGGCGCGTGTTAAACGTGCTGACGGTTTTGGGGCTCAGCGCTAATTCCGCCGCGATCTCCTTGAGCGAACGTCCTGTCAGCAGGAGTTGCATGACCTCGAATTCGCGATCCGTCAGCCGCTCGTGCGGCGGCCGGTCGTCGGTGCTCAGGGTAGCCGCCAATCGCTCGGCCAGCGCGGGGCTTACGTACCGGCCGCCCGCCAGGACTTTCTGGACCGCCACGGCCAGGTTTTCCGGCGCGGCCTGCTTGTTCAAATAGCCATGTGCGCCCGCCTTCAACACCCGCACCGCCAACTGATCTTCCGGCGCGCTGCTCAACACCAGCACCGGCAGTTTTGGCTGTTGCTGCCGCACGGCCTGCAACACTTCCAAGCCCGTCCGCCCCGGCATGAAGATGTCCAACACCAGCAAATCCCAATCCGACTGGGACAGACACGCGAAGGTCTCCGCAGTTGTGGATGCCTCGCCAAAATCGGCGTCGGGATAGGTTTCGGTCAGGATTTGGACCAACCCTTTCCGCAACACCGCATGATCGTCCGCAATCAGAATCCTCATGGCGCTGCCTCCGGCGGTTTCGTGGGCGGCACCATTGGCAGTCGCATCTCAATCGGGGTCCCCGCTCCGGGCGGGCTTTGGATCTCCAGTTGGCCGTGCAACAGCAACGCCCGTTCGCGCATGCCCGCGAGGCCGATGGACTTCGGATGGCGCAGCTTCACGGGGGGAATGCCGCAACCATTGTCCTGGACCCGCAGAATCAACTGGCCGGCCTCGGTGCATAGTCGAACCTCCACCCGGGTGGCCTGGGCGTGCCGGAGCACGTTGGTCAGACTTTCCTGCAAGACGCGGAACATGGCGGTGGCGCGATCCCGATCCGCAGGCGCATCTTGCTCCGGCACTGTTGCGACGCACACAATGCCGGTGCGCGCCTGAAAATCGCGGGCCTGCCAGTCCACGGCGGCGCAGAGGCCCAGGCTGTCCAGCACGACGGGCCGCAACTCGGTGGCGATTTTCTGCACCGATTGAATCGCGGTGTCGGTCACCGCGGTCATCACCGTCAGCCGTTCCCGGAGGAGCGTTTGCTGCGTCG
>JADLHS010000290.1 GCA_020848635.1 Limisphaerales bacterium | reverse complement strand
TTGACGTGCTTTCCGAGCGTGGCATCTATCCGGGCTTGCATGAGAACGGGGCGCGCTTGCGCCGGTCGCTCGGCGAGGGGTTGGCGGCCCAGGGCGAAACCGCGCAAGTCCTAGGTGATGGTCCGCTGGCCCAGGTGGCGTTTTCTGCCCAGCCGGTAACCGACCAGCAAAGCTGGCTCGCTTCCGACCGGGCGCGGGGCCGGGCCCTCATGCTGGCGTTGCTGCGGGCCGGCGTTTTCCTGAATCCCATGGGCACCAAGCTTTATCTTTCGCTGGCCCACGATGCGGAAGCCACTGCGGAATTCGCCCGGCACTTTGCCGATGCGCTGGTGGCCACGCGGAACACCCGGCTCGGCACTTGAGTGCGGCCGAAGCCACTGGTTTCTTTTCGCTAAACTGACTTGCGTCAACGCCCCGGGCTGCCACCCTTCGGGCCGTGTTATGTCCTCACTGCTGAATTTCCAATGGCCCGCGTTCGGATTTGCCTTCCTGTTTGCGACCACCTTGAGCGCGCAACCAACCAATTGGAACGGCCCCGCGCCCGCCATCGTCCCCGAGTTGCAATCGGCCGCCCGGCATTTTGAAAAGTACGACGTCGTGCTCGCGCCGGACAAGGACGAAGCCGAGTACTGGGCGGGCGCGCCATCGGTGGCCCGCGACGCGCAGGGAGTTTTCTGGCTGGCGGCCCGGATGCGTTCGCCGGAATTTGCCCGCAGCCTGCGCGGTTATGAGATCCGGCTGCTCCGGAGCACGGATGGGATTCATTTCGAGCGGGTGAAAAGCATCCGGCGCGCGGACGTTCCCATTCCCGGCTTCGAGCGGCCCGCATTGCGGTTCGATTCGGCGAGCAAGAAATTCAAGCTCTACGCCTGCGGCCCGTGGCGGGAGGGGCCGTGGGCGATCATCAAGTTCGCCGACGCCGATTCGCCCGAAAAAATTGATCCCACCACCGCCCGACCGGTGATTCAGGCCCCGGCGCCGCGCTACGAACGCGATGTTTCCGTAACCGAATACAAGGACCCCGTGATCCTCCAGGCCGAGGGCAAATACCACTGCTACGTCATCGGCTACATCCGCCGGAACGAGCGAATTTTTCATTATATCAGCGACGACGGGGAGAAATGGCAGCCAGTGGGCGACGTGAATGCGCCGGTGATGGACCTGACCGGCTGGCACAACTTCTTTGTGCGACCCTCCTCGGTGCTGCCGCTGGGCGTGGGGTACCTGTTCGTTTACGAAGGCTCCAGCACGCAATGGTTCGACCCGGTTTACAACATTGGCATCGGCTTGGGCTTCACGTTTGACCTGCACCACGTCACCGAGTTAACGCCCGCGTCGCCGCTCGCGCTCAGCACCACCCCGGGGAGTTTCCACACTTTCCGCTACTCCGACTGGCATTGGGTGAACGGCGAGATTTGGGTTTACGCGGAAGTGTCCAAGGCCAACAGCGCCCACGAGATCCGGCTGTTCCGCATTCCCGTGGCTGGCCGCTGACGGGTGTCGCCGGCGCCCGGCGGCGGTTTGATTTGGCCAAGCGGGCCGCCAAGGTGACCGCCTCGGCACCCGCTATGGAAACAGGCGCACTCGGGCGTAGCTGATCGTGTTGCCGCTGCCCGCCCGCGATCCGAGCATTTCCAGAGTCTGCGACGGCGGCGAACCGCCCCGCACGGTGGTCGTGAAGTAACTCGTAAAGGGTTTTGCCAAGAGCAGGCGCAGCGGCTTTCCCGGCGCGCCGTCCGGCAGAATTTCGATGATGCGATTTTCCGATATACTGCGTCCGTCCGTCTCGGTGCCGGAGGCGTAACACACGACGAATAGCCGGTGGTCGGGCGTGGTTTGAAACCGGCCCGCCGATCCGGTGACACCCGGTCTGTCTTCCGTTGATTCCAAAAGTGTGTGGCGGCGAATCACCTTGCCTTCGTGGACAACGGCGTAGTTCAACGAGTGACTTTGTTTCGCCTCGGGGAAGAATTTCGCGCGCAACCGCTCGTCAAGGGCCCGCTCGGTCCAGAGCAGATGCACGTCACCGTTCGGCGCCAGCCAGAGGTCGCCCGGGGAAACCCAGCCGCAAGTCTTGTCCCGGCTCGCGATCTCGATCCACTCCGCAAATGGCTCCTTGGTAATGTCACGCGTCCATGTGTAAAACAGCCGGCGGAAATCGTAGTCCCATTGCTGGCCAGTCAACTCGCGCTTGAATTTGCGCCACGTCTCGTAGGGTTCGATGACGTCGCTCACGCCGACGAAATGCACCGCACGATCGCGCACCGCCACATTCGGATAACACACGCGGATGGGTTCGGGTTTGTCATACTCCGCGCCCCATGGCCACTTGAGTTTGCCCTGCGCGCTCCACTTGCCGGTGCGATCGCGGAATGTCCACTCAGCGTGCGTGTAGTCAATGTTCTGAAACAGCACGAGTTCTCCAGCAGCACCGTCCGCCGCGAAACTGCGATACGAATGCTCGCGGAACGGGGGCGTGCCCTGCCACACCGGATTCAGCGAAACCGGCAGCGTGCCGGGAGTCTTCGCCGAGAATTCCAATACTTCGGGTCGCGCCGGGCCGCCGTTGGGTTGCGGGCGCGAACCGAGCGTCGGATTCGCGGAGAGGAAAATCCGGCCATCGTAAAACGCGGTGAGCGGGGCCGGTTCGCGGGTGCGGCCTGCGTCCACGCGCACGATGTCCCAGCCTTTGGGGCCGCGGTGGAACAAGGTCCAGCGGCAGTTGTTGAGCGGCTTGGCATCGGCGACGGTTTCCAGCCCGCTGGCGAATACGTGGTCGCCCGAGCGCACGAGACAGGTGGAACCCGCGCACCACATCGGCCCGGCGCCGTTGTTGGCATTGGTGTAGGTGTAAACGTCCTCCTCGATTTCGACGACCGGGGTGGGGTCGGCGGCGCGGACGAGGAATGAGGAAACAAGGAGTAACGCTGCGGGCAAAGTTTTCATGTTTGGAGTTGAATCAGACAAAGCGTTTGAGCCACGCCCAGGCCTCGGCCTGCATTTCGGCGTTGAACTCGTGCGGCGTATCGTAGAACTGAGTGCGGCAATGGTCGGCCATGCCGGCCTTGGTGTAGCAGGCGTTTAGTTTGGCGAAACTCGCCTTCACACCGTCGAGATCGAACAGACCATCCTGCGTGCCGTTAATCACCAGCATCGGCGTCGGCATCGCGAGCGATGCGACGTCCGGATAATCGAGGTGTTGATAGAGTCCCGGCACGACTTTCGTGTGGCCGATGGTATTGCGAACGTGCTGCTTGAGTTGCGCCGGGAACGACGCCATCCAGCCGACCACCACCGCCGCCCGAATCCGCTCATCCAGCGCCGCCAGATGACACGAGCGCAGTCCGCCCACCGAAAGGCCCACACAACCGATCCGCCGCGGGTCCACGTCCAGCCGCGTCAGCAGGTAATCCACCGTGCGCACGTCGTCCCAGAAGATCACGCCCGGCCATGTGAAACCCGCGGCGTAAATTGTCCGTCCGACCAGTTGCTCGTTCTGGCCCGCGCGGGCGTTGAAGGCCTGGATGCGTTCGCGGGACAGGCTTGCGGGTCGTTCGCGCCAGTCTGGCGCGTCGTTATCGAGCAACATCCGGCGCTCGCCCCAGTAGAACATGTCAATGACCACAACCACGTAGCCCTGCCGGACCAGTTCGATCGCAATGCTCCGTCCGCCGTAATACTGTCGGCGGAAATCGGCCAGCGCCGGATTCTCCTCCGGCAGCGCCACGATCTTTTCCTTGCCCCAGAGATAAAACCCGCCGTGGTCGTGCAACGCCACGATGGCCGGCGCGCGTTTCGGCGCGTTCTTCGGCACGAGCACGAACGCGGGCACGCGCACCTCGGGCGTGGTGTTGAACCGGACTTCTTCCCGGACGTAATCGCCGCAATCCACGCGCGCGACGGTTTCGGCGGCGGGGTCGCAGGGCGGCGGGGCATAGTGGAGCAAATCGAGCAACTTGCCGCGCGCGGTTTTCTTCCAGCTTCGTAAAGAGCGAAAGCGCGGGTTGAGAAACGACAGCGGGAATTCCCCGGTCACCGCCTGGCTCTGAATAAAGGGGAAAAGCGAACCGACATCCGATCCGGTCGGTTTCAGCGCCGGAGCGACGGGGCCGGTCTCGGCCGCCAGCGCTTTGAACGGCCCGCCGAGCATCGAACCCAAGCCGGCGACGGTAGCCGCCTGCAGGAAATTGCGCCGGTTGACGCGTCGGCTTCGGGGCGAAGTTGCCAGGCGGAACATGGTTTGACGCGGTCGAAGGTTTATCTTAGCGCGGCACTCTTTCCATGCGCGCTCAAACCTTCCATTTCCGCAAACTTTCTCACCGCCGGCCCGGCCTGCTTGAGCGCAGCCCGGCTGTATTCGACGACGCTGGTGCGGCGTTGAAATTGATCCACTGTCAGGCCGGGGAAGGACGCGCCCGCCCCCCCGGTCGGGAGCGTGTGGCTCGGGCCGGCCACGTAATCGCCCAGCACCGTCGGTGACCATGGGCCGAGGAAGATCGCGCCAGCCGTCACGATGCCGCGACTCACGACGCCCGCTTTGCGCGTCATCACTTCGCAATGTTCAGGGGCAAGCCGGTTCACGAGCACCACCGCGTCGGCGAGGTTTTTCACCTGGATCAGCCAACTATTGTTGTCCAACGCACGCTGAATGAATTCGCGTCGCGCCAGCATGGGCAACTGCTTCCGAATCTCCCGCTCGACCGCCTTGAGCATTTTCCCCGACGTGGTTACGAGCCAGACGCGCTCGTGGCCGGAGCCGTGTTCGGCCTGGGCCAGCAAGTCGGCCGCGGCGAATGTCGGCTTGGCTGTGTCGTCGGCCAGCACCAGCACCTCGCTCGGGCCGGGTAACAGATCAATCGCCACGTAACCGACCAGCAACCGCTTGGCCGTGACGACGTAGGCATTGCCCGGACCAAAAACTTTTTGCACCGGCCGAATTGTCTTCGTGCCGTACGCCAGCGCGGCAATCGCCTGCGCCCCGCCGACCCGGTAAATCTCCGTGGCGCCCGCCGCCCGTGCCGCGAACAGGAGCGCGGGATTGATCGAACCATCCGCGCCACACGGCGTGCAGACGACGATTTCTTGGCAGCCCGCGACTTTCGCCAGGGTGATCGTCATCAACGCGGTCGAAACTAGCGGCGCCGTGCCGCCGGGAATGTAAATGCCGACGCGCTGGAAGGGATCAAACTTCTCCCCTACGGTCGCGCCGTGGGAGTTGCACATCTGCCAATCCTTTCGCCGGGATCTTTTCGCGAAGTTCGCGATGTTGGCTTCCGCGTCGGCCACCGCCGCGCGCAAGGATTTGTCCGCCTTGAGCGATGCGGCCATGAGTTCCGCCTGCGTGACAGCGAGCTGATCGGCATTGAGTTTTGCCCCGTCGAATCGCTCGGTCAGTTCCAACACCGCTTCGTCCCCGCGGCCGTGGACGGCGTCCAGAATGGTGCGGGTGCGTTGTTCGATGACGGGGTCAAACAGGCTGGACGGCGCGGTGACCTCGGCCAGCTTCCGGCTGAAATCCGCGTCAGTATAACGAATCACTCTCATGCGCGCAGGCTAGGGGAATCGGCGGGTGAAGTCAAAACTGCGGCGGCGTTTCACCCCAAGCCCGCTTGCAACCTTCCACCCGCAGCCTGTAACTTCCCCGTGATGCCGGTTTCCGATCACATCCGCAAGAAGCTCAGCCAGGTGCCGCACAAGCCGGGCGTGTATCTGCATAAGGACCGCTTCGGCACGGTGATCTACGTCGGCAAGGCCCGCGACCTCCGCAAACGCGTGAGCCAGTATTTCCATCCCTCGCGCCGGCGGGGCTGGGATTTGAAGTTCAACGCCTTGGTCGAAGCGATCCACGATTTTGATTGTCACACCGTGCGCAGCGAACCGGAGGCGTTGTTGCTCGAAAGCAAACTGATCAAGGAATTTCATCCGCGCTACAACATCAGCTTGCGCGACGACAAGCGCTTTCTGATGGTGAAGATCAATCTGAACGATCCGATTCCGAACTTCGCCTTCGCCCGCATCAAGAAGGACGACGGGGCGCGTTACTTCGGGCCGTTCGTAAATTCCACCGCGGTGCGCAACACGCTGGCGCTCGTGCGGCGGCAGTTCAACCTGCGCGGCTGTCGCGTCTTCACCCCGGGCGAAGCGGACTACAAGCACTGCCTCTACGCCCATCTCAAATACTGCACCGCGCCGTGCATCGGCAACGTGAGGCGCGAACAATATCTCGAACAGGTCGTGGCGGCGTGTGGTTTTCTCGACGGCCAATGTTGCGAGATGAAAGACCAGCTCGTAGTCGAAATGCGCAAAGCCGCCGCCGCCCAGGATTACGAAAAAGCCGCGGACTTGCGCGATCTGATCAAGGACCTCGAACGCACAACCCGGAAGGAGAAGGCTTTTGAGCGCGTGCCGTATTCGCTGCCCATGTCGCGGGACCCGGCGCTCGATTTGGTTGAGCTGGCCAAAGTCCTGAAACTGCCCGCAACCCCGCAGCGCATCGAGGGATTTGACATCTCGAACATCAGCGGCACGTTTGCCGTCGCGTCGCTCGTGAGTTTCAAACAGGGCCGGCCGGACCGCGCGAATTATCGCCGGTTCAAAATCAAATCCGTCACCGGTCAGGATGACTTTGCGAGCATGGCGGAAGTGGTGCGGCGACGTTACACGCGGCTGCTGAATGAGTCAAAGGACGAGAGCCGGGAGGCGCGCGCTGAAGGCGGCGAGGCGATCCCGCCGGAGTTGCAAAAGTTGGTGGATGAAGTCGGCGCAAAAGTCCGGCGCGGGCGCATGCGTTCGGAGTCCCGCCTTCAGGCGGCCCCGGATCGGCTAAAGCCGGAACTCCCAACCGCCAACCTCCCCGATCTGATCCTCATCGACGGTGGCAAAGGCCAGCTTAACGCTGCGTGCGCAGAGCTGGCGAAGCTGGGTTTGAGTCACCTCGCGGTGATCGGGCTGGCGAAGGAGTTCGAGGAAATCTACCGGCCCGGCGAACCGGAGCCGCTACGGCTGGGCCTGAACCACCCCGCCGTGAAGCTGCTCCAGCGCGTACGCGACGAATCGCATCGCGTCGCGAACTCCTTCAACGCCCAACTGCGCATCAAGAAAATCTCCGAGAGCATTCTCGACGACTTCCCTGGTATCGGCCAGCAACGCAAGGCCGCGTTGCTGAAGAAATTTGGCTCGGTCCAACGGTTGCGCACGGCGACGATGGAACAAATCGCGGAAGTGACCGGCTTCGGCGGCAAGGCGGCGGCGGAATTGAAGGCGTTTCTGACGGCGCGATCAGTGGCAGCCGTCGAGCCTTAACCAGGCCTTACGGCGTTCCCTTTTTAGCGTTGAACATTTGCGCGGCCATCTTCATTCCCATCTGGGCCATCGCTTGCTGGGCGGCGAGGGATTTTTGATACGCGGCGTACTGCTCGGGCGACAGGATGGTTTGGGCGCGGGCGAGATAGCGCTGATTCAATTGCTCCTGCTCTTGAAAATAGACGTTCAGCTTTTCTTCCGTGAACTGGCCGAACACATCCTCCGTTGGATTGGATTGACGGCTGTAGTCCGTGGTGAACTTGAAGTTTCCTCGCTCCTGCGTCAGCGCCTGGATCAACTGCTGTTCCTGGTCACTTTTCAATGCCATTTCGCCACCGGCCAACTGGTCTTTGAAACCGGACACGGCCATCCGATCTGGCAATGACTTCTCGTAGGTCTCGAATGCGCTGAAATTGTCCGCGCCTAAAAAGGCTTTGATCTCGGCGGTGATGGCGTCGGTGTCCGTCTTGATGCGCTTTGTCAATTCGGAGCGCTGCTCGGCGGTCAATTCGCCGCTCATCAGCTCCATCCCGAGATCGGCGCCCACGGCCATTTTCCGGGTGATCAATTCTTTCAAGGCGCTGGCTTGCTCCGGGGAAAGTGGTTGGGTCTTGAGGAAGTCCGTGTAGTTCTTGTCGATGATGCCGGCTAGGGCCGTCTGCTGCTGCTGCTTGATCATCTCGCGCATCTCGGGATTCTTGAACATCTCAGCGAACGGGTTGGCGGGCTTCGCGTTGGTATCCGCTACGGCCGCGGCTTGAAGGCGATTGGTCAAGGCTTGGGAAAGCTGCGCGGCCTGCCCGGCGTTGACGGCGGATTCGGCCACCGATTTCTCCAGCTTCTCGCGCAGGCTGGCGGCGCGTTCCTCCCGTTCGGTGTTGGCCGCCTGCAGGTCAACCACCGCCTTGCTCAACTCGGCAAGCCGGGCCTCAGCCTGGGTGGCGCGCCGGTTCTTCTGGACCAACAATCCACCCAGCGCGACTGCAACAATCACCAGGATTCCGATTATGGCATTCTTCATATATTTAGATTTCTCATTACTACGACAGCGAAACGGCCCAAATGTTACACAAACCTTCCGACGATCCGGCGGCGGACCTGGGGGGATTGGTCTGTTTTGTTGGTTATCCTCTCAAATCCATTGCCGGACCACCAACTCCATACTTTCCCACTTTCTCCATTCCGGTTCTTCGACTAACTTCGCAGCATGAGCGATGTTGCTGCTGAGAATCTGCCCGACGCCCATGGCCATTTCGGCCAGTACGGTGGACGTTACGTGCCCGAGACGTTGATGCACCCGTTGCAGGAACTCGAGGCCGAATACTTCCGGGCGCAGAAGGATCCGGAGTTCCAGCACGAGCTGCAATACTATCTCCGCGAATTCGTCGGCCGCCCCACACCGCTTTACTTTGCCGAACGACTCACCCGGGACCTGGGCGGCGCAAAGATCTATCTCAAGCGCGAGGATTTGCTCCATACCGGCGCGCACAAGATCAACAACGCCATCGGCCAGATCCTGCTCGCCAAACGCATGGGCAAGACGCGCATCATTGCCGAAACCGGCGCCGGTCAGCATGGCGTCGCCACGGCCACGGTGAGTGCGATGTTCGGCATGAAATGCGTCATCTACATGGGCGCCGTGGATTGCGAGCGCCAGATGCTCAACGTCTATCGCATGAAGATGCTCGGCGCGGAAGTCGTTTCGGTGCATGCGGGGCAAAAGACCTTGAAGGAAGCCGTCAACGAAGCGATGCGCGACTGGGTCACGAACATTCGGGACACACACTACATTCTCGGCACGGCGTACGGCGCGCATCCGTATCCGGTGATGGTGCGGAATTTCCAGCGCATCATCGGCGACGAAGCGCGGCGGCAGATTTTGGAAATGGAAGAACGCTTGCCCGACCTGCTCCTCGCCTGTGTCGGTGGCGGCTCGAATGCCATCGGGCTGTTTTATCCGTTCCTCGACGATGCGAGCGTGAAGATGGTCGGGGTGGAAGCGGGCGGACTCGGCATCCGGCCCGAGCAGCATGCCGCGCGGTTTCAAGGCGGCTCGCTCGGGGTGTTGCAAGGCACCCGCAGTTACATTTTGCAGGATGAATTCGGCCAGATTCAATCCACCCACAGCGTCAGCGCCGGGCTGGATTACGCCGCCGTTGGGCCGGAACACGCCTTTCTGCGTGATGCCACCCGCGTGGACTACA
>JADLHS010000289.1 GCA_020848635.1 Limisphaerales bacterium | reverse complement strand
TGGCGACGGTGTTCATCACGTTCCCATTCGTCGCGCGCGAGTTGATTCCCGTGATGCAGGCCACGGGCACAGACCAGGAACAGGCGGCGCTTACCTTGGGCGCGAATGGCTGGCAGACGTTCTGGCACGTCACGCTGCCGTCGGTGAAATGGGGCTTGATCTACGGCATCATCCTGTGCAACGCGCGGGCGATGGGCGAGTTCGGTGCGGTCTCGGTGGTGAGCGGTCACATTACCGGCCAGACGGACACCATGCCGCTGCGGGTGGAGAAACTCTACAACGAGTATCAGGGGCCGGCGGCGTTTGCGGTTGCGAGTTTGCTGGCGATGCTCGCGTTGGTGACGCTCGGCCTCAAGACGTTTCTCGAATGGAAACAGCAGCGCGAGTTTGAACTGGCCCAGCAGGCGGTGCTGGAGGAATCCGGCGCCACGGTAATTCTGGCGCAACGCAAATCTGAATGAGCATCGAACTTAAGAACGTCAGCAAAAAGTTCGGCGATGTCACCGCCGTCAACGATGTCAACTTCACCGTCAACGATGGCGAGTTGATGGCCTTGTTGGGGCCCAGCGGCGGTGGCAAGACGACGGTGCTTCGCATGATTGCCGGGCTGGAAGTGCCGACCGAGGGCGACATCTTTGTGCGGGGTGAACGCGTGAACGAGGTGCCGGTGCAGAAGCGCAATATCGGGTTTGTGTTCCAGAGCTACGCCCTGTTCAAGAGCATGACCGTGTTCAAAAACATCGCCTTCGGGCTCAAGATCAAGAAGTGGAAGCCGTCCGAGGCCAAGGCACGGGTGATGGAGCTGTTGCAGCTTTTCGGTCTGGACGGACTGGAACATCGTTATCCCCATCAACTCTCTGGCGGCCAGCGGCAGCGGGTGGCCATCGCCCGCTCGCTCGCGCCGAAGCCCAGCGTGCTCTTGCTGGACGAACCGTTTGGCGCGGTGGACGCGAAGATTCGTCAGGAGTTGCGCGAATGGCTGGTGACCCTGCATCACGAATTGAACGTGACCACGATTTTCGTCACCCACGACCAGGAGGAAGCGATGGAGGTGTCGAATCGCATTGTGATTTTTTCCCGGGGAAATCTGGAGCAGATCGGGACCCCCCGCGAAGTGTATGAGCAGCCGGCGAACGAATTCGTCGCGCGGTTCGTGGGCGTGATGAACGTCCTCGACACCGAAGTGGTTGCGGGCGTGGCCCGGGTCAATGAAATGGCGTTTCCGGCCGGCGGGCACGCGGACGGCATGCGCCTGCGGATTGGCTTCCGGCCGTACGCCGTTCAGGTTTCCAACGATCTGGCGCTGCTACCATATCGCGCGGTATTGCGGCACACGTTCTTCCTGGGGATCATGCTGCGGCTCGAATTGGAACTGCCCTCCGGCCTCATTATCCGCAGCCGTATGACAAAGGAGGAATACGCTCAGTTGGGCTTGACCGACGGTCGGGAAGTATCCTTTCAGATCAAGAACTATCGGGTGCTGGCCAGCGAGGACGCGCGGCTGGCTCCGGAGTTGGAGGCGTCGTACCACGCCCCGCCGACAATTGGCGAGCATATTTGACGACCTGACTCGGCCAGCCGCTCCTCCCCTTTCGCTTTGCCCCGGGGATGGTCCTCAAAAGTATCGTTTGTTTCCAAGGGTTGCGTGAGGTAGGTATGCATGGATGGGTTACGCTACACGGATGAAGATGACACCGTTGATTTTGGACCTGGCGCGCTTTGCCCGTGGTCGGAGTGGCTTTCTGGTCTGGTTTGCAGCCGTACCGCTCCTGGCTGCGCCCCTGCCGGTCTGGCAAATCGGCGTGGACGAAGACCCGTTCGCTGCGGGCTACATCGCCACGGATGAGTTTTCCTCGGAGAACTACCTCAACGATCCGCGCCCGGGCAAGGTCACACGCCTGCCCGGCGATCCGCTTTACAACGCCGGAACGAATCCGACCGCCGATGATGATTTCTATTTTTCCGGCACCTATCCGATTGGGTTCAACAATCTGGCCACGAACCTGCCGGTCCCGAATCCCGAACCCAACCTCGCTTTCGAGCGGGCTTTGACGGACGGCGACCGGACTAACCGTGTCCACTTCTTCCTCACCGCCGAGCAGGCTGGCGCGCTCTCCCGGCTGCGGCTGAGTTTTGAACTGGTGGGAGGTGGCATCTGGTTCGGCGCTCCCATCAACCAAAGCGGCGAAAGTTTTGGTTCGCACAATGTCACGGTTAGATTTCTGAACAGCGCGGGGCAGGGGACGCTGATTTATTCCAACCGTGTGGATCGTGACACGCGCATCATTCTGAATTTTCCGGCGACCAATGGTGCGGCCTCGGCGGGACCAAATACGATTGAAATCGCGCGCGTCGGCCCGATCACCCCGAACGTTGGATACTGGATTCAATTTGATTACGTCGCGCTCGAAGCCGACACCAATGCGCTGGCGGACGTTGATGCCGACGGGTTGCCGCGCTGGTGGGAGGAGGATAACGGCCTGAGCGACGCCAATCCCGCCGACGCTTTGAGCGACAACGACGGTGACGGGCGCACCGCCTGGCAGGAATACAACGCCGGAAGCAATTCATCAAATCCCAATCGGGCTGACACCGATGGCGATGGCCTGAGGGACGGGGCGGAATTTGCCCTCGGAACCAATCCGAACAATGCGGACACGGACGGCGACTCAATTAGCGATCGCGACGAAGTGAACGGTTCACCGGCTTCAAATCCGCTGCTTCCGGATTCCGACGGCGACGGCGCCCCGGACTCGCTCGAACGCCGCGTCGGCACGAATCCATTGAGCGCGGCCAGCTTGCCCACCATTTTTCGCGGCGGCATCGGGATTCATTTCGTTTCGCAAGGTGATTTGAATGGCACCCTCGGCGTAAATGACACGGCGGGCATTATTCCGCAAACGCGCTGGAACGACACGCTGCCGATTCGCACTTGGACGCGTCCGGCGGGGAGTAAAGCGGACATTCTCACGCCGCTCACGAATCAAGTCGTCCGCAGCGACGGTGCGATTGTGACCAACTTTACCTTCAACTGGACGGGCGATGCCAGCGACGCGAGCGACAATGGCGGTTCGCCCGATCGTAGATTGATGAGCGGGTTCATCCGCGCTTACGGCGCGATTCCGGCTTCGCTCACCCTGAGCAACATCACATTCACGAACTACGACCTCTACGTGATCGTCGGCGGTTCGTACGACGGACAGAAGGGGCGGGTCCGGCTGGGCGCGGACCCCACGACCGACCGTTTCTTCCGGACAACGGCGACTGCGCCGCAAAGCGATTTTGTCCTGATCAAACCGGGCACGAACTTCCAATCCGCCAACTTTGTCCAATATACCAATCTCACGAGCTCCAACCTGACGATCAACGTTACCAACTACGATGGCTGGGCGCTGGGCATTCACGCCGTGCAAATCGTGGATCGCAATCTTGATTCTGACAGTTCCGGGATTCCGGACTGGTATGAGATGAAATACGCGCTGCAGCCCGGCTCGCCCACCCTGGCGGCGGCGGACTTGGACGGCGACGGCTTGAGCAACCTGCAGGAATTCCAGCGGGGCACCGACCCGCGCAAAAGTGACACCGACGGGGAAGGTCTGTCTGATTTGTCAGAGGGCTACTCCAACACAAACCCGCTGGACGCCGACAGCGATGGCGACGGTCTTTCTGATTACGCCGAAGTCAATGCGCCGATGCCGACGAATCCCAATCTCGCCGATACGGACGGTGACGGTGTGCGCGATCGCACTGAAGTTCTGCGCGGCACGGACGCAACCTATAATCCCGCGAGCAGCGCGACATTCGTCAGCTATGTTCCTTTCTTCCGCAGCGGACCGGCGCGCTGGGAATGGAATCTGGAGAATGTTCAACTGGTTTGGGATCACGGTGCCGGTGCGCTCGCCCCGAACATCTGGAACGAGGACGAGTTGATTTCATTTGCCGTGAAGAATCCGGCCACGACGGACTGGCGCACGTTTGGTATGAGCCTGCGTTACTACAATGGCGGGCTCACCCACCTGTTCCATTCGGAAGTCACCGGCGGCTTCAGCTATCCCAGCCAGCCAAACTCGACCATCTGGGACTCCGATTACGGCAATCCACCCGCGGACTTGAAATCGAAGCTCGGCTTCAGCGGCTACGGCCCGGCGGATATTTCGGATCGGCTCCAGTTTCGCCTCTTCGCGCAACGCGGCGCCAATAGCAATGCCTGGACGGTCACGTTTGCGATCACCAACCAGACAAGCAATACGCTGGTGGTGCTGCGCACGTTCAACAACTGCACCGCGCGCAGTCCGCTCGACAACGGCACGGCGCCATGGACGGACTACAATGGTATTACGAATCTAGCGAGCATGGTGGTCCATCAGGGCGTGAAGTTGTTCCTTACCACGAACGTATTGGAAAACCTGCCGGCTTTCGCCAGCGCGAAGGATTCCGACAACGACGGAATGCCGGACGTGTGGGAGGACGCGAATCAGTTCAACAAGCTTTCCAGCGCCGACGCGACACAGGACGCCGACGCCGACGGCTTGAACAATCGTGACGAATTTCTCGCCGGAACGAATCCGCGGCTCGCCGACACGGACGGCGATGGGATCAATGACTTGATCGAGCGAACGAATTCGTCGAACCCGTTGCTTATCACGAGCAAGCCGGAGCTTGCCGGGCAGGCCTGGCCGATCGGACCGGACCTGGACGGCAATGGGCTGCCGGATGCGTGGGAAGTTCGATTCCGCGCCTTTGGCCTGTCACCCAATTCCGATGCGGACGGGGACGGCGCATCCAACGCGCAGGAAGCGAAGTGGGGCACCGATCCGCTCGACGCGAACTCGAAGATCGCCCTCACGTTTACCCGGCAATCGCAGGATGCGTTCGTTTCCTGGCCGCAACAAGCTGCCAAGGACCAGCGGCTCTTCTCCAGCACCACGCTCACCAACTGGACGCAGTTCGGGGGGGTGACGTGGTTGAGCAGCGGGACGGTCTTCGCGGTTCTTACCAATCGCATGG
>JADLHS010000677.1 GCA_020848635.1 Limisphaerales bacterium | reverse complement strand
GTGGCCCTTACACCAACGAAGCAGTAGGTGCTGAGAATTATGGTACGCTTGCCTATGTGATCGAATCGCCTCATGAAAAAGGAGTAATCTGGACAGGTAGTGATGATGGGTATGTATATGTAACCCGCGATAATGGAGCGAGTTGGCAAAACGTTACTCCAGCTGGCTTGCAAGAGTGTTTGATCAATGCCATTGAAGTATCACCACACGATCCTGCTACGGCATACATCGCCACTACCCGCTACAAGTTTAACGATCATACTCCCGGTCTTTATAAAACAACCGACTATGGTAAGTCCTGGACAAAAATCAATACCGGTATTCCGAACAATGCCTTTACACGCGTGGTGCGCGAGGATGATGTACGCAAAGATTTGCTATTTGCCGGTACCGAATTAGGTCTATTCATTTCATGAAATGGTGATAAAGATTGGTCTGCATTTCAACTCAATTTACCAATAACACCTATCAATGATCTGCGAGTTCACCAAGGTGATTTGATTGCAGCCACATCGGGCCGATCTTTTTGGGTGTTAGATGACTTAGGGTTAATTCGCCAATACAAAAAGGATGGAACTGATTTTTCTCTGTTCAAGCCCGAGCCAGCCATGCTGATGAATGGGAATAGTGAATTAGATGGAAACTCTGCGGAGTTTGATGGATCGAATACTTATCGTGGCGTTAACCCCGCAACAGGGGCTGTAATTTATTATCAACTGCCAGAACTAAAAGGAAAGGAAAATATCACGCTCGATATTAAAGATGCGCAGGGAAACCTGGTTCGTTCGTTCACTTCGCAACGTGACTCTACTTATAAGCGCTATGATGGTGCGCCTCCGGCAGACCCCACATTATCGAAATCAAAAGGACTTAATCGTTTCGTTTGGAATCTACGTTATCCAACCATGAAAGGTGTGCCTAATGTTTATATCGAAAGCAGTTACCGTGGGCACAAGGCATCACCCGGCAAATACACAGCAACATTAAAAGCAGGAGACAAGATAACTACCAAGGAGTTTGAAATTTTACCTAATCCATTATATCCAACTGATGCGAAAACCTATCTCGAATATCACACAACCATGAGTAGCATGGAAGCCGAGATAAATAAAATGCACACGATGATCAACACCATGGATAATAAGCGAGAGCAGCTCGATCAATTATTGAATACTTTATCCTCTGATGAAAAATATAAGGCTTTAAAGAAAGACGGTGGGGAATTAGTTAAGTTGATGAAGCAATGGGATGAGGACATGATTCAGCGAAAATCAAAAACGTATGACGATGTGGAAAACTTTCCAAACAAATTTACAGCTAACTACTTGTTCAT
>JADLHS010000288.1 GCA_020848635.1 Limisphaerales bacterium | reverse complement strand
TGTAAAACTGCAAGCGCCCATGCTGCAGCCGGCGCACCGCTGTGGACGTCTGCATGATGACCACGCTCACCGGGCCGATGATTCGGTCCAAGACGGTTTCGGGAATCCGCTCCAGGCGAATCGCGGTCGTCGGAAACTGGCCGCGCGGCCGGCGGAGTTTGCGCTCCGGTTGCAAAATCCAACGGAACCAGCCGGTCGCAATTCCCGCAAACGAGCCGCTGGTGTATTGCATGCGCGCCGTCGGCGTTGCAAAACCGCAATCCCATGTCAGTCCGCGCCGCAGCCCGTTTGCCTGCGCCTTCCGCCACAGCCAGGCCACCGCCGCCAAAACCAGAATCAGCAACCCGACATGAACCGAACCCAGGGTGAACAAAGGCGCGGGCGCTTCGAGCCCCGCCCACGCCGGATGCCATTCGGCCACCGCCCGGCCCACCGCCGGCGAAACCAACATCGGCGCGAGTCCAATCACGACACACACGCCCGCCAGCACCAGCATCGGCCCGCGCATCCAGTTACCGCCTTCATGGGCCGTTTCCGCTGCCTGCGTCCGTGGGGCCCCGAGGAAAATCATCGCCCCGGCCTTGGCGAAACTCGCCATCGCGATTGCCCCCGCCATCGCCAGCATGATGGCTGCGGGCATGGCCGCCCACGCCGCGGGCGACTTGCTGGTCACGGCCTCGAACAACCCGAGATAGACGAGCCATTCGCTGACAAATCCGTTAAGCGGCGGTAGGCCCGCAACCGCGACCGCGCCCAGCGCGAACAATCCGGTCGTCCACGGCATCGTATGCCACAATCCTCCCAGCCGGCTCATCTCCCGCGTCCCCGTGGCGTGCAACACCGAACCCGCACTGAAGAACAGGAGCGCCTTAAAGACACCGTGGTTCCAGACATGCAGCAACGCCCCGGCCAGGGCCAGTCGCCCCCATGGCGCATCCCCGTGCGTCACCGCCAACAGCGCACCGCCGAGGCCGATCAGGATGACGCCGATGTTTTCCACCGAGCAATACGCGAGCAAACGTTTGAAATCGTTTTGCGCAAAGGCGAAGGCGATTCCCAGCAGCGCCGTCGTCGCGCCGAGGCCGATCACCACCCAACCCGCCGCTGCGGGCACCGGCAGCGAACCGCTGAAGCGCACGATGCCATAGATGCCCATCTTGATCGCCACCCCTGACATGATCGCCGAGACATGGCTTGGCGCATTGGCATGCGCCGAAGGCAGCCAGACGTGCAGCGGAAACACTCCGCCCTTCACCCCAAAACCGACCAGCGCGAGCCAGAACAAAGGCGCGAGCCCGGCTTGCTCGCGCATTGGAACGAGGTCCCAACTCCCGGTGCGCGCCGCGAGCGTGGCGAAAAAGGCAAAGAGACAAACCGTCCCCGCGTGGGAGGCGGCCAGATACAACCAGCCGGCCGCGCGTACTTCGCGCTGCTGACGATCCAGAGTGATTAGAAAAAAGGCACTGACGGTAAAGAGTTCCCAGCCCAGCAGAAAATGCAGACCGTTGGACGCCACCAGCACCAGGCCCATGCTCAAGAGCAGCGCACTCCACCACGCCCGCCCGCGCGGCGCCGAGGCTGGGTACTGTTCGTCTGACCAATATTCGCGGGCATAGATGCCACCGGCCGCGCCCACGACACACAATAGGACCAGGAAGAACGCGCTCACGCCATCGAGTCGCAGATGCAATGCCTCGCCGCCCACCAGAAACTCACTCCGCCACTCCCAGTTCAACCCCCCGAAGATTACGCACAGCGCCGCAGCCAACCCGGCCAGCATCCCGGTCACAGTCAGCGCCAGCCAGATTCGCGATCGCCCGGGGCCAAACCCAATGCCCGCAACGGTGGCCAGGCAAGCGAGCAGCAAGAGCGGCCCCGGCATCATGATTTCACCTCCGGCTTGGCAGGGTCGCTTGCGGTGGCGTCAATCCGATCAATCGCTTCCAAAACGTCCCCGTCCGACGCCCCCTTGGCGAGAAGGTCGCGCAACGGCCCGCGAACCAGCAGCCGACTCAACCGCCCCAGCAATTCGAGGTGCGCCCGCGGCGAGGGTGCGATGAAAAAGAGCAGCCGGGTGATCGGCACGCCATCGGGCGTCACCTCGTCCGGCGGCAACGGATCGCGCAATAGTAACAAGGCCACCATGCCGGAGTCGCGCCCCAGCGTGATCCGCGCGCTGGGATGCGGCAGCGCGAAGCCCCCACCCACCGGGGCGAAAGTAACGCCGCCTTTGATCCGCAGCCGCTGTCCGAGCAATTGCCGCACGGGCGGAGTCGCGCCGGGCAGAGCGTTCACGATCCGCGCGAATAAGTCCGTCAATCCCGCCACCGGCACGTCGCGCCAGATGCCGCCGGCCCGCAACAGCGGTCCGATTTGCAGTTGCGTCGCCAGCGCCGAAGCCTCCGGCGCCAGGAATCCGGCCTGAGCCGCAAGCCCGCGCGTGGCCGCCCATTGGGCGACTTGCGCCCGATCGAACAACAGCCGCCCCCGATCCGGGGTGTGCGGCAAACCCTCGTCGCGAATCCAGCCTTCGACGACTTTTTCCGAGACGCCGAGTGATTCGGAAAGCTGGATGAGATTCAGATACATGGTTTGTCAGGTTGAGAATTCATTTGCCAACGCCCGCCAATACCAGCACCGCAAGGGCCGCGATACCAATCACCAAATACAACAGGTAAGCCTGCACTCGTCCATGCTGGAGCCGCCGCACCAGGGTGGAGACCTGCATGACCACGCCGCCCGCCGGCGTGACGACTTGTTCCAGCACCGTCTCCGGGGTGTGCTCCGTAAAATTGGCGACGCTCGGCAACACTTCTTCCGGTCGGCGCTCATGGCGTTCCGGTCGGAGAATGAAAGCAAACCACTCGGTGATGATGCCGGCAAACGCGCCCGCCGTGTATTGCATGCGCGCGGTCGGGACCGCATAGCCGCAATCCCAGGTCAGCGCCCGCGTGAGTCCCTGCCGCTGCGACCGCCGCCAAAGCCACCATCCCGCCGTCGCCGCCAGCAGTGCCAGGGCGACATGAATCCAGCCAAGCGCAACCAGGGGTGCCGGCGTTGCCAGCCCGGCCCAAACCGGATGCCACGCGCCGACGGTCCGCGCCACCGCCGGCCAGAAAACCACAGGGGCAAGCCCGATCGCCACGCATGCGCCGGCCAACGCAATCATCGCGCCTCGCATGGCGGGTCCCGATTCGTGCGCGTGCGCCGCGGCCGGCGAGCGCGCGGCGCCGAGAAACACCACGCCGCATACTTTTACGAAGCACGCCAGGGCCAGCGCGCCCGTGACCCCCAACAAAATGGCTGATGGAATGGCAGCCCAGGCGGCGGGACCGCGCGAGATTGTGGCATCAAACAAACCGAGGTACACCAGCCACTCGCTCACAAAACCGTTGAGCGGTGGCAGACCCGAAATCGCCGCGGCGCCGAGGGCGAATAATCCGGCGGTCCACGGCATGGCCCGCCACAGGCCCCCCAACCGGCTCATCTCCCGGGTGCCGGCCGCATGGAGCACGGAGCCGGCCCCGAAAAACAGCAACGCCTTGAACAAGCCGTGATTCCAGACATGCAAGAGCCCGCCCGCCAATGCCAGCCGCCCCCAGGCCGCATCACCTTGTTCCACCGCAACCAACGCAAAGCCGAGCCCGATCAGAATAATGCCGATATTCTCAACACTGTGATACGCGAGCAACCGCTTGAGATCATGCTGCCCCAGCGCGAAGGCCACGCCGAGCACCGCGCTGATCACGCCGAGCGCCGTCACCACCCACCCCGCGCCGGCGGGCATGGGCAGCCACCCGCTGAAGCGCACCAACCCGTAAATCCCCATTTTGATCGTCACGCCGGACAGGATGGCGGAAACATGGCTCGGCGCGTTGGCGTGGGCGGAGGGCAGCCAGATGTGCAACGGAAACAGACCGGCCTTCATGCCAAAACCGAACAGCGCCAGCCAGAACAACGGCGCCAACTCCGGGTGATCGCGCAGCGGTCGAAGTTCCCAACTCCCCGTTTGCGCGGCCAGGATGGCGAAAAAGGCGAAGAGCGCGAGTACGGCGGCATGGGAAGCCCCAAGGTAAAGCCAGCCAGCCGCGCGGACCTCGGCCCGGCGACGATCCAGCGTGATCAGGAAATACGCGCTCAGCGTGAAGAGTTCCCAAGCGATGAGAAAATGCAGGCCGTTGGAAACGAGCAGCACCGCAACCAGGCTCAACACCAGCGCGCTCCACCAAACGCGGTTGGAGCGGGCCGAACGTGGATGGGCCATGTGGGACCAATATTCATGCCCGTAGATCGCTCCGGCGCCGGCGATGACGCACAGCAAAATCAGGAAGTATGAACTGATGGCATCGAGGCGAAAGAACAACGGCTCACCGCCCAACAGAAAAGTGCTCCGCCATTCCCATTCCTCGCCGCCCACCAACACCTTCACGGCGGCTGCCAGGGCCGCGGTCACGCCCAGCAACGTGGTCCCGAGCCAGAGGCGCGCGCCCCCGGGGCCAGTGAAAAGCCCCGCGCAAATCCCTCCGGCAGCGGCGAGCTGAAGGACAGTTGTCATGCTGATAGATGCAAAACCGTTCCATTTCCGAGCCCGGCCGATGGAGAACTCTGAGCGGTACTCCCGGTGAACTCGGATTCGTAGCGGAGTTCAGCCGCGTGCATGATCATGCCCCGGACTTTCCATTGCCGCCGCTCGGTTTTTCATTTCCGTCGCGGAGGGTAACAACTGGCAGCGTCGGGGACAATGCGCGACTTCCGCCCACTGACGTTTGCATGACTGCGTTGACGCGTTCCAACGCGCCCGACAGTTCGCGCCGGACGGCTTCGAGTTTTTGCCGCTCCTGATGCAACGGGTCGGTGTCGGGCGCCGGGGGCAGGCCAAGAATATCCCGCGCACACGCCAGGGCCGCGTCAATGTGCGGACAAACATTTTCCCGCCCGATACGGTCGAGAAAACCCGCCTTCGCCATCACCAAAAGCGGTTGTGTGTGAGGCGCGCTGAGCACGAGGTGCTTGCCTTTGGCGCGTAGCTTGACGAGCAAATCTTCCAACGCTTGCAGTCCGGTTGCATCCATCGCCAGCACCTTGCGCACGCGCAGAATCAACACGTCCGGCTCTTGGTGGGCGCGCGGAGAGTGACACTGGTGACGGTGAAATGAATTGCGGCTGCGGCTGCGGATGGGCACGCTGTGGATTGGGAACCGCCGGCGGTACCGGTGGCGCAGGAGACGCCAACCTGAAAACCTATGAGTGCTCAAAACCAAGACCCCTTTCCGACGGGCAAGGCC
>JADLHS010000287.1 GCA_020848635.1 Limisphaerales bacterium | reverse complement strand
GGTCCCTGCACCGCCACGAACTCACCCGCGCAAATCGTCAGCGATACCCCTTTCACGGCGCCGATGCCGCCCTTGGGGCCGGAGTAGGACATGCTCAGGTTTTCGATTTGAAGCCGAACGCTCATTCTTCTCGCAATACGAGCGCCGGATCTTGTTGCGTGGCGCTCATGGCGGGCAACCAACTGGCCCGCGCTGCCAACAACGGGGCGGCGACCAACACCAGGCCCAGTAACCGCAGGTCAATGAAATCAATCGGGACCGGCGGTGCGCCGGGGGCATCGCGCCAAAGCACGCCGATCGCCCGTCCGACTACGTAGCCCAACGCCGCCCCGCCCAGTCCGATGACGACCGCCTTGCCGAGAAAGATCAGCAGAATTTGACGCGCCTGCAGTCCGAGCGCGCGCAGAATGCCGATTTCGCCACGGCGCTCGCGGACGTTGGCCAGCGCGAGCAGGCCGATCCAGAGGCTGCTGCCAACCAGCACCACCGGGACCAGCACGGCGGCCAAAGCCTCCCGTTCGCCGCGCAGTTTGGCGCGACCATCCTTCTCGCGCTGGATGCTGGTTTGCGCTTCGTCCGCCGCGCGCTGGCGAGCTTCGGCGCGGGTCACGGCTTGGGAGGCATACTCAATGATCCGGGTGTCCGGCAGGATGCGGCCGATCTCCGCGCGGATGCGGCTGAGTCGGTCCACCGTGTCGCAGGTGCAATCCAGGGCGAGGATGCCGTTGATCAGGCCGCGCTTGCCGAGCAATTCCTGCGCTTCGGATAGATTGATCCAAACCGTGATGTCATCCTTGTTCCCGCGCTCGGGGTTGATTTTGGCGACGGTGAACGGGCGGCCCATGAGTTTGGTTGGGTCGCCGACCTTAAGCGGGAGGGTGCGCGCCAATTCATGGCCGACAATCATTGTGCCGGGCGCGACCATTTCCAGCAGGGGCTTCTGCTGCTGGCTTTGGACATATACTTCGCCCCGCACGCCCATGATCAGCGCTGTGCGCTCATACTCCGGCCACTTCACTTTTTGCTGCAACGACGGCAGGATGTGGTTGATCGTCGCTACCCGGCTCTTGGCCAGCCGCGTCGCATATTCCTCCGGCATGTATTTTGAGGCAAAATCATCGGCGTAAAGGTCGCTGAGATTCTGGTCCTTGGGCAGGATCATTACATTGAAACCCCTCTTTAACATGAGCTTGCGGTAATCGTCCTCCAGCTTCGCCATCTGCTGCTGAGTCGCGGCTTCCTTCGCGGTAATGATCTGCTCCGTGCGCCGATCATGTTTTTGCAGGATGGCCAGCGCGGCGACCAAGCCGGTCACGGCCACGGCGGCGGAAACCACCCCAAGCGCAAAGCTCAGTTTGCGGTGGCGGATCTCGCGGAACACGAGCCGGGGGAGGTGCATATCAGGGGGAACTGCGGTTGGCGCGCAGCTTGAGCGCAATCGTCATGGTGGCCAGGAAGCCGACGCCGAGGCCGAGCAAGACCACCAAATTGCGAACCAAATGGTTGGGGACAATGGGGGCTGGAGGCGTGCCTGCGGCAGCGGATGGAACCGGGGCTTGGGTGGATGCCGCCGTGCCATTGCTGGCGGCCGTAGCCGCGAATTGCGACAGGCTGACCAGCGGCGGTGGCTCCGGCAGCATCACTTCCTGATAGCCGAGTAGCGAACTCCAACTAGCCGTCAGCAACAGGTCATAGCCGGGATTCATTTCCTTGACCTGACACGAACAGGGGCCGGTCAGAAACTCGGCCATCTCACGGAGCGCTGCCGGTTGAATCTCCGCACCAATCGCAGGCGGGATCACGCGACCGCGACCAAAAACCGGAAACAGCATGGGCTCTTTCGTGGTCGAGAGATTCGGGTCGCGGTTGAGGAGCAGGTTCACGAGCATGCGCTCGGTCGGATCGGATCGCGCTACATGCACGATTGAAAACGCGATCTTCAATGGCAGATCGGCGTTCATCGGCGGATCTTGGGGCGAAGGTTCGGGCAGCTTCAGCGTCTGCTGCAATTTCTGCGTCTCGGCCTCAATCAGTTGGCCGGCCTGATCGTCGCGCGCCCGGTCGCCGCTTTCCAGCAGCAGCCAGACAATGGCATCACCACTCAGCAGCTTCTGGGAGATGTCCCGCCGGGCGGGCGAGTCCAGCAGCGCGCCAATCGTTTCCGTGTTCATTTTCCCTGCCCAAGCCGGGCTTTCGATTCCCAACTGGCGCGGATACCGCACAACCATCCAGGGCAAGGTTGGGTTTTCCTGAGTGTTCCAAAGCGGTTGCAGCGGCGGCGGCACTTCAGCAGCGACGTTAACCCGGTTCACCGTCAAATTTGCGAGGCCGTTGCGCCCCGCTTGCTCCATTCCCGCCACGAGCGCCTCCTGCGCTTCGCTGAGGGGCCCGCGATGGAAGATAATGACCTCGTAGGGATCCGCCTCCCATCGTTCCAGCGCGTAGCGGAAAACTGGCACGTTGCACGCGGTTGCCGCCAGCGTGCAGAACGCGGTTGTGAACAGCACAGCCTGTCGAATAAATCTGGAGCCAAACTTCAACATTTCGGTCGCGCCACCATGTCCCGCGCGGCGGAGAAACTCAATCCAATTCCATTTGCCGGCCGGCCCGCGGGCGATCTTGTGACCTTGTCCCCGAAAGCGAACCTGGCATCTCTCGGCTGTGTGTGTGAATCCTGGTGGCAGTGTATCGGTAATTTTCGCGTCATCAGTTAAATTCAAACCTTGAAGCCTTGCGGAGCTGCTGCGGCTGGCCTTTGGCCCAACCGCGCTCCTCGCGCGGTTGGGTTCGGTTTCCGTCGGTTCAAGTCAGGCAGTTGCTTTGCGCGAGGGCTTCCGTCACGATTCCGCAAGGTCAGTGTCCGGATTGAACCGATGCTGATGCCTTCATCCCGGAACGCGAATGCCCGCGATTACGCCGAAAATCGACACGCCGAAGTCGTCGCCACAGGCGACCAGCGCCGCGCCGTCGCTCGGTGAGCTTTTTGCTGGTTTCTTGCGTCTGGGTGCGACCGCCTTTGGCGGGCCGGCCATGGTGGCTTACATCCGGCAACTGGCGGTGGACCGGAAGGGCTGGCTGAACGCCCGCGCCTTCGACGATGGCGTGGCGCTTTGCCAGGCGGTACCCGGCGCGACCGCGATGCAAACGGCAGCCTACGTCGGACTGAGCGTGCGTGGTGTGGCGGGGGCGGCCGTTAGCTTCGTCGGCTTTGGCCTGCCGGCTTTTGGCTTGATGCTGATGCTCGCCGGCATTTACGCCCGCACCCATAATCTCCCTGGAGTCGTTTCGGCTTTCAGCGGGCTGCAGACCATCGTCGTGGCGATGGTTGCGAACGCGGCGGTGGCTTTTGGCCAGACCGCGTTGCACCGTTGGCAGCATGGAGTAATCAGCGCTGTAGCGGTGGCGCTTTTCGGTTGGGGAATCAATCCATTTCTCGTGGTGGTTTTAGCCGCGGGCTTGGGCTTCTGGCTCCTCAAGGCCGAGGTTTCCACCGCTTCCATTGAAGCGATTGCCCCACCGATGCCCCAGACGAGGAAACCCGCGCTGCTTATCCTCTTCGCGGCCGCAACGTTCCTTACGGTATTGTTCTTTACGCACCGGCGGCTTTATGAATTGGCGACCTTAATGGTTCGCGTAGATCTGTTCGCTTTCGGCGGCGGGTTTGCGTCTGTGCCGCTGCTGTTCAATGAGATTGTCAGTGTGCGTCACTGGCTTGATAGCCCGACGCTGTCGGATGGCATTGTGCTCGGGCAGGTCACGCCCGGACCGATCGTGATCACCGCCACTTTTGTCGGCTATCTGCTGTATGGACCCTTCGGCGCTGTAGTGGCTACTTTGGGTGTATTCCTGCCGTCGTTCCTGATCCTGATCGCGGCCGCGCCCCATTTTGATCGGCTGCGGGCTTCCCCGGTTTTTGCCCGGCTCATTGGCGGCGCGCTGTGTTCCTTCCCGGGTCTGTTGCTGATCGTCACCTTTCATTTTGCCCAGAGTGTCAGTTGGAATCCCGCCCGGCTTTTGCTGGCCGGGGCTGCTTTCGTCGCGCTGCGGTTGGGCGCGAATATCTTCTGGGTGGTCGTCATCGGTGCCGGATTTGCGATGATTTTTTGTCGCTGAATTCGTTCTTGGCGCTGTTCGCCCAAGGTTGACCGAATTTTCGGATGTTCATTTTTCAAGTTGTCATCCGGCGGTTTTGTATCTCAACTTAGCTCCATGAAATCAGGCCGCTTCGTCCGGTTAGCCTCTCCCTCATCCACGACTTCGCCTATTGGTCTCCTCCCCCTGGCCTGTCTTGCCATTGGGCTTGCCTTGGTTACGGACGCTGCCGGCCAGTCGAGCGCGCAAAATTTGCTCCGACAAATCGGCATCACCAAAGGCATCTGCGCGTTGCCCGGCGACCAGAACTGTGATCGGGCAATCGCACTCGCCCGCGAAAGCGACTTGATGCTCTATGTGCAACTGCCGGAGGCCGCCGAGGTCGAAACCGCCCGCCGTCGCGCATTTGATGCCGGCCTCTACGGTACTCGCGTCTTTGTCGAACAAGGGGCGTTGGACCACCTCCATCTAGCCGAGAATATTGCCGATGCCGTGATTGCTTTGGGCTCCGCCGCGAATATGGCGACCGCCGAGGCGCTTCGTGTGGTGCATCCGCAAGGTCGTGTGATTTTGGGCCCGCGCCAGGAAACCAAGCCGTTTCCTGCGGGGGTTGATGACTGGAGTCATCCCTACCACGGGGCGGATAACAACCCGGTGTCGAAAGACACTTTGGCCCGTGGTCCGTACCTAACGCAGTTCTTGGCGGACCCGCGTTATGCACCGCTGCCGCAAGTCGCCGTGAGTGCCGCGGGAAGGGTCTTTAAGGCCTTCGGTCACATCGCCTTCAAGGAGCGGGAGGAGCCATGGCTGAACACGCTCGCGGCGTTCAACGGTTACAACGGGACGCTGTTATGGCGCCGTGAAATCGCCCCGGCCTTGATGGTGCATCGCAACACCCTGATCGCCACGGCTACGAATGTTTACTTTGGCGATGACAAATCGTGCAAAGTGTTCGAGGCCGCCTCCGGTGAGTTAAGGGATGAGATCGCGCCAGCCGTTGACGAAGCTGGCGGCACCTTCTGGAAATGGATGGCCTTGGAGGGGAACGTTCTTTACGGAATGATTGGTGATCAGGAACGGCGCGATCCAACCATCCGGGCGCGCCGCGACAGCCATGGCTGGCCGTGGGATCCGCTTTCGCCGGGGTTCAATCAGGCCGAACAACCGTGGGGTTATGGCCGGACTCTGTTGGCCATCGACCTCCCGACCAAGCGCATCCTGTGGCGTTACCATGAAGATGAGCCAATGGACGCGCGGGCGGTTTGCATGAAGAATGGCCGTCTCTACGCGTTCAGTTTCGGCAATTACCTGACTTGCATCGACGCCCAGACGGGCGCTCAAGTCTATCGGCACACGAAGCAAAGCAGCCCGCAATTGTTCGCGACGCTCGGGGAGTATCAGAATCGCCAGGACTGGCGTTCGAACTGGCGAACCGCGGCGTTGTTACGCTGCAGCGACCAGGCCCTCTATTTCGCCGGGCCGGCCATGCAACGCCTCGTGGCGCTCGCTGCCGACAGCGGCCGGCCTTTGTGGTCGCATCCCTACAGTAATTACCAACTCATTCTGCAAGGCAACAGCCTGTACGCCATCAGCGGACAGATTGACAAAGAGGTCAGCCGCCGCTTCAACCCTTTGACCGGTGAGGTCCTGGCTGAACTCAAGATCAACCGGCGCGCTTGCACCCGCCCCACCGCCTCGTGTGATGCGATCTTCTTCCGCGCGGATGAAGGTTCGGTACGTTTGGATTTGCAGAACGACGAATCACAACTGATGTCGCCGATGCGTCCCAACTGCCACGATGGCGTGACCGTCGCCAACGGTTTGCTGTATTGGTGGCCATCGGTGTGCGACTGCAATTTGACGCTGTATGGGATCACCTGCCTGGGGCCGGCGGCGGATTTTGATTTCAACCAAAGCGCGAACGACAGCGTCCGACTTCAAGCTGGGTTAGGGGGGAAGTCCAAAGCTGGATTGTCCGTCGAAGCCTCAGATTGGCCCACCTTCCGCGCCAACAACCAAGGAACAACGGCCACCTCCGTTCCGCTCCGGGCGCCGGCCAAGTTGTTGTGGGAATATGTTCCCAAGACCGCCTTCACACCTTCCGCTCCCACGACTGCCAGCTCGCTGGCTTTTGTCAGCGGCTCGGACGGGGTGATTCGTGCGCTGGACGTGACGCATGGCAAGGAAGCGTGGGTTGCGTTTACGGGCGGGGACGTGCGTCTGCCGCCGACCATTGCAAATGGGCGCGCGTTGGTTGGCTCTGGAGACGGCTGGATTTACTCGCTGGATGCCAAAACCGGGAGGCTCGTCTGGCGCTTCCGGGCCGCTCCAATCGAACGGCGCATCCCCGTTTATGGCGCCCTGCTATCCACCTGGCCGGCAGCGAGCGGCATCCTGGTCGAGAACGGAATCGCGTATGCCGCGGCCGGCCTGGCGAATTACGACGGTACGCACGTCTATGCGTTGGATGCGGAGACGGGCAAGATCCGGTGGCAGAACAACCGATCCGGGCATCTCGACGCCGCGTCGCACACTGGCGTGGGGGTGCAGGGTCACATGCTAGTCCACGACGGCAAGCTGTTCCTGGCCGGCGGGAATGCTGTGTCGCCTGCCGCCTATGAACTTACCAGCGGCGAATGCCTGAACTCCCAGGCGGTGGGCCAGGGCAAAGGCGGCAAATACTTGATCGGTTCGCTCCGTCCGCGCGGTTCGGAGCTCTACGTTTCGGGCAATGAAATCAGGGTGTCGGGAAAACCCTATTATTCGCATCCGAAGTATCCCGTGATTGATTCTTCGGTGTTGAACAAGACGCTGTTCGTCAAAGTCGGTGACTATGAGCTCGCCTGGGCAAACAACGCCAAGCTCATGTGCTTTGCCGGTATTCGGGGTGACCGTGCCGAATTCCAGAAGGCGCTCTGGGGCAAGACACAGTCGAAAGAAGTGAAACCGAGTTGGGAGTTTGACTGCCCGAAAAGCGCGGCCTTGGCGGTGTGCCCCAACGCGGTCGTCATCGCCACCCCCACCGAAGTTATTGCGCTCAGCCTCGCAGAGGGTCGCCTGCTCTGGAAACAGACGCTACCGGCGGCCCCGGTACCGTGGGGGCTCGCCATCAATCGCGAAGGCAAAGTAATCATCACCCTTGAGGGCGGGCGCGTGGTTTGTTTCGGGTAGAGACGAGCTTGCGAGGCCAAACTTGCAATTGCCGTTTGGCCTTATGAGGAAACCGGGCTACTCTCAATGGGAGTTGCTCATGGTGGCTGAACAAGTTTGAGGTTCGAGCCGCCAATGATTTCAGGAATGCACAATATTGTTTCCAGGATTTCCGGCATTGTAGCTTTGGGTTTTCTGCTCAGCACCACGGCGCGTGCAGACTTCGTCGCCTACAACTTCTTCGGGAAGGATGTGACCGGCAATTCGGTCAGCAATGTCACGCGGTTGGGCGTCTCGCCGCGGTTGTATCTCCCGACTCCCATCTACTTCGAGAACTTTGATTCCGGGACGGAAACGTTGGTTAGTTCGGTGGCAGGTTGGACGGAAACAAACCGCACCGACCACATTACTGCGGGTTTGGATCCGAACAACGCCACCTCTGACACCTACTTAGGCTGGGCTTTGATCACTTATTCGCGGCTCGCGACGGTTTTTGGCGGCCGCCGCGTTCAAGTCGCGCCAGGGTACGAGGTCAACGGCCAGCCCGTAACCCAATTGCTTTCCAATAACCTGCTATATGCCGAATCGGACCTGCGCAGCGGCAATCAAGTCCAAGTCCTGTTCTCGCCTGTTTACAACCTGAGCGGCCGTACTGGTGTCGTGCTCGTTTTCAACAGCGCGTACGAACAAAACCAGGACAATATCGCCGGCGTAGAATACTCGATCAATGGGGGCGTGACTTGGTTGCCAGTGAGTTACCTGCTGGACCGCGATGACCTTATCCTGGATGGCTCCGGCAACCTTGATGCCGTTGCAACCCTAAACGCCGCCCGGGAGGACCAGGCCTACGGGTTGGCTTATTCGGCGTGGATGGCAGCCCCGGTCACCGCTGCGCTGGCGCCTTACATCTCCGGTCGGATCAACGACGACTCGACGGAATCCAAACGCGTTGAGGTCTTCCGCCTGCCCGCCGCGGACAATCAGCCCAATGTTCGCTTCCGCCTAGTTCAAGCGGGCACCGCGAGCTGGTACTGGGCCATAGACAACTGGGGATTGTACAGCCTGCCCTACACCGATGTGGCTTCCGGCCGGCTCAAAAACCAGGCCAACGGGACCAACACCAGCGTGACGGCGGCGCTTTCGGTGAACGGTCGGCCGCTGAGCGCCTTGGCCCCGTCGGGGCTCGTACCCTTGGGGCCGGAAACTGGATCGCCGGCTTACAACGCCTTCCCGGTCAGCCTCGACTCGGCTGGACGAACGACCCTTTACGCCGGCCAGACCAACACCCTGGACCTCACCGGCTTGGACCCGCTGAAGCTTTATGAAATCGTCCTCTACAGCGATCGCGGCACCGGTGACCGTTCGACCGGCGATCTGCTGACGTACACGATCTCCGACGCGCTGAGTTTTTTCAACGCAAGTTCAGCAGCTCCGCCGTTGTCCGTGATCTCCGGGCCGCAAAACGAAAACGTGACGATTGACGTGACCGACAACGGACGCGGTGACCGGGGATACATCTGTCGGTTCAACGGTGTGCGCTCCGGCAGTGACGGGGATGTGCGCATCACACTGACGAGTGCGCAAGACGCCTATTTGAATGCGATGAAACTCGTGGAGACAACCCCACAGCAGATCTCCATCGCCGGCATCTCCGCCGTCACGGATCATTCTGCCACCATCAACGGCGTGCAAGGGATGGAAACGCCGGCCGGGATTTACGTTTGCTACGGGTTGGTCAACGGCGGCCCTGCCACCAACAACTGGGAGCACGTCATTTTCCTGGGCAGTCTCACCCCGGGCACGTTCAGCGCGGATTTGTCCGGACTCGATACGTTCAAAAAATACTACGTGTCCTTCTACTCGGTCGGGCCGGCCGAGACCGCGTGGTCCAGCGTGCTGTCGTTCCGTCCCCAGTATCAGGGACTGCTTTACGCAACGGGCTTTGAGCCGGACGAGGC
>JADLHS010000286.1 GCA_020848635.1 Limisphaerales bacterium | reverse complement strand
CTCGTGGCGGCGGCGAACGGCACGAAAGCCCCGGGAACGTTGTTGTCCCTTTCCACCCCCGGAGTGCTGGTCGAGACCCTCAAAGTTAGCGAAGACGGCAAAGCCCTGATCGTTCGACTATTTGGCATCTCAGGCAAGTTGGAGTCCGTAAACCTCAAGTGGAATGCAGTGAAACCTGGGACCGTTTTCCTGACTGACCTTACGGAAAGGCCTTTAACTCCCGTGGGCCGCGCGATTGCCGTGCCCGCTTATGGCATGGTGCAAGTGCGCGCGGAGATGAATTAATCAATCAGCAGAAAACCCCAATTTATCAAAAATGAAAACCGTGATTCTCAGTTGTTTACTGGCTTGGGCTGTTTTGTCGTTCGGGGCTGACGCCAGTTCAATATCGCCGCCTAAAGAAGTAAAGGCGGCATTGGCCGCGCATGATCGCGCGATCCATGTCAAAGACGGTTGGATTCGCGATCCCTACATGATCAAAGGTCCAGATGGATATTTTTACCTCACGGGCACAACGCTGCTGTCTACAACGAAAGAGACGCCAGAAGTGAAGTACAGCTCCGGCCCACCTGGTCACGAATTGCACGCTTGGAAGACGAAGGACTTCATCCACTGGAAGTCACTGGGCACTCCCTATAGTCTCAAAGACGGTATCTGGTTCAGCGCCAAGCCCGAGAGATTCAAGGAGGTGAGCGAGTCCAATTGGCGGCTCTGGGCACCTGAATTTCATTTCATCAATGGCAAGTGTGCTGTGATTCACACGAGTCCCGGACCGGTAAACGGCGCAAACTTGTCGCTCGCCCGCGGCTTGGAGCCGCGGCGGCCTTGGTTGAATCCCATGGGAGCGCAGGTTGGCCAACGGCATGATCCCTCGTTGTTCCAGAATGACGACGGCACCTGGTGGATGATCTGGGCGGGCACATCGATCGCTCCGCTCAAATCGGATCTATCGGACTTCGCGGCTGAACCAATCGACATCGGTCCCAGCGGGGAGATCAAACAGGTTGGGTATGAGGGATGCCTGATGCGCAAGATCGCTGGGAAATACATCCTGTTCGGCACTGCCTGGTCTACGGGCAAAGGCCGCAAGGGCTCCTATAATTTGTATTACGCCACGGCCGATAAAATTACCGGACCGTACGGCGAACGGAGATTCGCCGGTCGCTTCCTCGGTCACGGGACTCCGTTTCAAGATAACGCGGGTCGCTGGTGGTGTACGGCCTTCTTCAACGCCAATGTGCCGCCGCTTTCCCGGGATGGAATCCAGTCCCGAGACCTTTCCCAAACGGCGCAGACCGTCAACGAGCAAGGTCTTACGCTGGTCCCGCTTGAAGTGAAACCAGGGGCCAACGACATCCTCATCAGGGCGATTGATCCGGCCTACATGAATCCCGGTCCCGACGAACTGCAAAAATTCTAAAACCATGAAAAACTCCAAGCCAAAAAGTAACTCCATGCTCAATCGCCGCCAGTTTTTGCAGCGCGCCTCTACGACCGCCGCCGCCCTGGCAACCGCACCCCTGATTATCCCGTCCCGGATTTTCGGTGCGGACGGACAAACGACTCCCAACAACAAGATCAATCTGGCCTGCATCGGCGTGGGGGGCATGGGTGGTTCAGACGTCAATGGGCTGGCGCCGTACTGCAACATCGTCGCGCTGTGCGATGTAGATTCGCGGCGGGCTGCGGGCACGTTGGAAAAGTTTCCAGCGGCGAAACAGTTCAAGGATTTCCGCAAGATGTTCGCCGAGGCCGCCGCCAGTTTCGATGCCGTGCTGGTGGCGACGCCGGATCATTGCCATGCCGTTGCGACGATGGCCGCGCTCAAACATGGGAAGCATGTTTATTGCGAAAAACCCCTCGCGCACTCAGTGGGCGAAGTGCGGGCTGTGATGAAAGCCGCCCGCGAGGCTAAGGTGGTTACCCAACTCGGCAACCAGGGCCATTCGTCGGGTTCGATCCGCGATTTCGTGGAATGGATTCAGGCCGGGGCCATCGGTCAGGTGCATACAATTCATGCCGGCTCCAATGCTGTGAATTCCGGGGTCGATCAATTGCCCAGCCTGAAGGAGCCGCATGCCGTGCCTCCCGCGCTTGATTGGGATCTGTGGCTCGGACCGGCAAAATACCGTCCCTACCATCCGGCCTATCTGCCAGCCTCGTGGCGGGGCTGGACTGCTTTCGGGAACGGCACTATCGGCGATTGGATGTGCCACGTGGTCGATCCGGTTTTCTGGGCGCTGGATCTGGGCCTGCCGAAGACCATCGTGGCCAAAGTTAAGGATTATGACCCGAAGACGCAGGGTGAAGCGTTCCCCAAAGGCGACGTTGTCACGTTCGAGTTTCCGGCCAAGGGCAATCGGGGGCCAATCACGTTGCATTGGTACAGCGGTACCGAACGAGTTCCGCGTCCGGCGGAATTCGCCAAGGACGATCCGGACATCGGGGCCGGGGCCGTGGTCATCGGCGACCAAGGCAAGATTGCATATGGCTCGCACGGAGCCGGGGGAGTGCGGCTGATTCCCGATAAACGCATGGACGAATACCAACGTCCGCCCAAGACCATTCCGCGCGTCCGCAGCCATCATGCCGACTTTATCGAGGCCATTCAAAGGGGAACGAAAGCCGGCTCCGATTTCTTATACGGCGGCGCGCTAACTGAGATTGCCATGTTAGGTGTGATAGCGATCAAGCTGGCGGGCACCAAGCTGGAGTGGGATGCCGCGAAGATGCAGTTCGTCAATAACCCGGAAGCCAACGCCTTGGTGAATCCACCGGCCCGGGCGGGTTGGGAACTCTGAGATGTTATGACAAAGAGCCTGATGATCGGCATGGCCGGTTTTCTTTGTCAATATCTGGTGGTTTCGGCAGCGATTGATCCGCTGAGAGATTTGGACCGCAATAATGTGATCTGGAACAGCCCGAGCAAAGATTCGTTTGGCTCGATGCCGCTCGGTAATGGTGATGTTGGCGCAAATGTCTGGGTCGAGGAGAACGGCGACCTGGTGTTCTACGTCAGCAAGGTGGATGCTTTCGATTCCAACCATCTCCTGCCCAAGTTGGGCCGGGTCTGGATCCGCTTCGCGCCAGCGCTCGAGACCAAGCACTTCACTCAGAGCCTCGTCTTGCGTGACGGCGCCATCGCCATCCGCGCGGGTGACGTTG
>JADLHS010000285.1 GCA_020848635.1 Limisphaerales bacterium | reverse complement strand
TTTCGTTACTGGGCCGCCCGCTCCACGGCCATCTCATCGCGGTGAAACCAAGCCACAGCGGGAATTGCGAACTGGTCCGGCAGATCGTGGCCCAGATCAACAAGCCATTGCGCGCGGCCCGAACCTTTGCCCCGCCGCCCGCGCGGGCCGGGGCGGGGGTGGAAAGCGCGGCGCGGGAGGTTGCGGCTGAAAACGGGGCGATGGGCATCGAGGAAGTAATGAAGATGTTGCCCCACCGGTATCCGTTTCTGATGGTGGATCGCATCCTGAAAATTGACGGCAACCATATCGTGGGCGTGAAGAACGTGACCATGAACGAAATTTACTTTCAGGGGCATTTCCCCGGTCATCCCATCATGCCGGGCGTGCTGCAACTCGAAGCGATGGCCCAGGTGGCGGGGGTGCTGCAGTTGAAGATTTTGGAAACCCCGAACCTGGTGGCCTACTTCATGGCCGCCGACCATGTGAAGTGGCGCAAGCCGGTTTTCCCGGGCGACGTGTTGGTGATTGAGGTCGAATTGACCAAGGCCCGCAGCAAGATTGGCAAAGCCAAAGGCGTCTGCAAAGTGGACGGCGAAATCGTGAGTGAAGCGGAAGTAACCTTTGTTTTGCGCGCGGACTGAGTTGACAATGGAGACCATTCATCCCACGGCGATCATACATCCGCAGGCCCGGCTTGGTGCGCGCTGTCGGATCGGTCCCTACTGTGTCATCGGAGAACATGTTCAGCTGGGCGACGATTGTTGGTTGCATTCGCACGTCGTCCTTGACGGCCACACCCGGCTCGGCCAGGCAAATGAAATCTTTCCTTTCGCCAGCATCGGGCTGAAAACGCAAGACCTGAAATGGAAGCCGGGTGGGGTGACTCGTACCGAGATCGGCGACCGCAATACTTTTCGCGAATATGTCACCGTCCATAGCGCCACGGGCGACGGAGAAGTCACCACCGTTGGTTCGGACAACCATATTCTCGCGTACTGTCATCTGGCCCACAACGTCACCGTCGGCCACCGCGTCATCATGTCCAACGTCGCCACGCTGGCGGGACATGTGACGGTGGAGGACCACGCGGTCATTGGCGGGTTGGTGGCGATCCACCAGTTCTGTCGCGTAGGCAAAATGGCGATGATCGGCGGTTGCTCCAAAGTGGTGCAGGACATTCCGCCGTTCATGATTGCGGACGGCAATGCCGCCCGGACCGTCACCGTGAACAAGGTGGGGCTGGAACGGAACGGCGTTTCCGAGGAAGCGCAAACCGCGTTGCGCCAAGCCTACAAGATATTATTCCGCGCCGGGTTGACCATCCCCAACGCGCTGGCGCAGATCGAAAGCGAATTGCCCCCGCTGCCGGAGCTGGCATATCTGGTGAAATTCGTCCGGAGCAGCGAACGCGGCATCAGCAAGTGAAGGCGGACCATGGAAGCTGAACGCGCGCTCCCCCCGCTCACGCCCGGCACGCTTTACCTCGTCGCCACGCCCATCGGCAATTTGGAGGACATCACGCTGCGCGCTTTGCGCGTGTTGCGCGAGTGCGACGTGGTGGCGGCCGAGGACACGCGGCGCACGGGGCAGTTGCTCAAGCATTTTGCAACGTCCAAACCGCTTCTCAGTTACTTCCAGTTCAACGAGGCCAAGCGTAGCGAGGAAATCATCGAGCGGTTGCGGCGCGGTGAGAAGGTGGCGCTGGTCACGGACGCGGGCAGTCCCGGCATCAGCGATCCCGGTGAGCGGGTGGTGAAGGCGGCCATTGCGTCCGGCTTTCGGGTCGAATCCGTGCCAGGTGCGTGTGCGCTCGTGGCCGGGCTGACGGCGAGTGGACTGCCAACCGACGAGTTTCATTTCATCGGCTTTCTCCCGCATAAATCCGGTCAGCGTCGGAACCAGCTCGAAGCCCTCAAAGCCTTCGCCGGGACGCTAGTCTTGTACGAGTCGCCGTACCGCATTGAAAAATTGCTGAACGAGCTGAACGTGGTTTTTCCCGATCGCGGGCTGGTCCTGGCCCGCGAACTCACCAAGAAGTTCGAAGAGTACCTGCGCGGCACCCCGGCGGAGTTGTTGGATTTGACGCGGAAACGGAGCTTGAAGGGAGAGTTTGTGGTGATGATTGGTCCGGCGAACTAGCCCCCCGAAGGCTTGCCCGACATGAGGTTGAGTTACCGCTTTCGCCGTTTGCTCTTGAACAGCTCCAACTGCGGTTCGCGGAAGAAATCGTAGTTCTTCAGGATGCGGATTGTCTGGAGCAGGTCGGACTTCTGGTAATTGCGGTTCGTCTCGGTCTGCGTGACGAGGTCGGTCAGCATGGTGCGGAAGGGTATCACCGCATCCACGCCTCTGACGCGGAGCAAGGCGATGCTTTCGTCGCGCGCTTTGATTTCGTGGGGGAGGGCGGGGACGACCAGGATTTTCAACGGGGCACCGTTTTCACCGAAGGAGCGGGCGGCTTGCTGGAAAACCTTGGGGCCGACGAACCGGAAAATTTCCGGCGTGCTGGCCAGCCGCGCGGAGCTGAACGTTTCCGTGTGCCAGCCTTTGACGACAACAATTGCGCGCTCGATAGCTGCCAAGTCCGCCGAGGTCAGCACAAACGGCAGTTCCCCCGGCGGCTTCTGCGGGCGCGGATTGAGAACAAAGAAATCAATGTCGTCATCCTCGTGTTTGGCTTGCGCGATGTATTTGCGCTGTTGCCGAACGAGAAACGCGTGCTGCTCGAAGTATTCGCGGACGATGGTTTCGCTGACGGCGCTCATCGGTGGGGGTGGGGTACAAATTGAAGAATAAAGATTGCAAGCTGATGCCGGGCGCGAGTCAGCATGGAATTTTCAACCTGTAAGCGGCAACTGTCTTCTGTGGCATTCACCGGGTTCTCTCAGTGGTCAAGACTTCCTGAATTGCCGTCAGTGGCACTTTCTGGCCCCAAACCACTTTGCCGATGCGGTTCGCCAGCACGAATTTGATTTCACCGTTGCTCACCTTTTTGTCCAGCTTCATGGCGGCAAGCAGTTTGGTCCGCTGGCCCGCGTTCAACTTCACCTGGGCCGGCAGTCCCGCGTCTTGGAACAATTCCGTGATGCGCGTTACGTCTTCGACAGGCAGCCCCGTCAGCGCCGCGGAAAGACGGGCCGCCGCAACTTGCCCGATGGAAATGGCCTCCCCGTGCAGATACTTGCCATAGCCGGAAATGGCCTCGATCGCATGGCCGATGGTGTGGCCAAAATTCAAGATCGCGCGCAGCCCGCCTTCGGTTTCATCCTGGCCCACCACGGCGGCTTTGATCTGGCAACAGCGCGCCACAATGGCGGCGAGAACTTTCGGTTCGCGGCGCAACAACGCTGGCAGCTCGCGCTCCAAACGGGCAAACAGCGCCGGATCGTAAATGATGCCGTATTTGATGACCTCGGCGAGGCCGGCGCGGTATTGCTGGCTCGGCAAAGTGCCAAGGGTGTTGAGATCGCAGAGCACGAGGCGCGGCTGATGAAAGGCGCCGACCAGATTCTTCCCGGCCTTCAAGTTCACGCCCACTTTGCCGCCAACGGAGCTGTCCACCTGGGCGAGGAGCGTGGTCGGCACCTGCACGAACGGGATGCCCCGCAGATAAGTCGCGGCGACAAAGCCCGCCAGATCGCCCACCACGCCGCCGCCGAGCGCGACAATAAATGAATTGCGCTCGAGGCGATGGGACGCGAGCCGGTCGTAGCAGGATTGCACGGTCTTCAGACTCTTGGCGGTTTCGCCGGCGGGTACCACAATCAGCGACGGTTCAAAACCCGCGCGGACGAGGGAATTGTAGGCGGGCTTGGCGTATTGGCGACCGACATTGGTGTCGGTGATGATGGCGCAGCGCGAGCCGAGCTTCAGTCGCGCACACTCCGGGCCCAAGCGATGCAGCAGGTTGCCACCGATTTTGATGGTGTAGCGGCGTTGGCCGAGCGGAACATTGACGATGCGCACGGGCCAAGCATAAGAACTGGCGCGGCGCTGTCAAAGATTTCGCCACCTGCGGCGGCGGCGCACGAATACCCAACCTGGTCATCACGACGTTGGACTGCCTAACTCACGCAGTGGTTTCTTCCAAGAATAGTGCGGCGCTCGCCGCCTCGCTGGTGTTTCCAGTTGGCTTGTGGGGCGGCAACAACGTGGGCACAAAATGGCTCGTTGGCTCCTGGCCAGCGGTCTGGACCGGCGGGACGCGCTTTCTCTGCGCGGGATTCTTGTTGCTCGGTTTGCTTCGGGTGACGAATTGGTTCGGAAATTACGTCACTCCAACGCTCGCAATGCGCCGGCAGCTTTGGTGGCGCGGGGGCTTGAGCATTGCTGCCTACATCGTCGCGTTCAACGGTGCGCTCCGTTTCACTTCTGCCTCGCATGTCGCGTTGTATCTGGGCGCGTCGCCGATCTGGGCGTTATTATGGGAGGCTCGCGACGATCCCGCCGCGCGTCAGCCCCACCGCTATTCCGCCGCGTTGCTGGCGCTGGCCGGCGTGGGCGTGCTTTTGTGGCCGGCGCTGGGGGGGGTATTGGTGTGGGCGTTGTGATTGCTCAGGAGTAAGGTGGCCTCCCGCTTGCCTTAGTGGGCGGAGACGGCGAATTCGCGAATCCGAATGTTGCGAAACCAAGTTTCGCGGTGGTGGTCGGTGAGTAGAATCGGGCCTTTGATCTTATCGCCGAAGCCATGGGCCTCCTTGAACTTGCTGTTCGCGATAGCCACCTGCACCTGGGGACTGCCAAGTTCGTAAACAAGCACTTTTTCGCCGTTGAGCCAGTGTTGAACCTGTTGGCCGCGAACCACGATTCGCGATTGGTTCCAGGTGCCAGGGGGATGGACGCGGGTCTTGGTTTGGGTTGGCAGCACGTCGTAGAACGAGGCGGTCTGATGTTTCGCCCCGGACAGCGTGGCGTCATCCGCCATCTGATATTCGTGGCCGGGTGAAGCGGGCCGGGATTCGGTGACAAAATACTTGATGCCATTGTTGCCCTTGGGGGTGATACGCCACTCCCATTCCAATTCGAAGTCAGTAAACTGTTCCACGGTGATGAGATCCCCACCGCCGCCACCGGCTACCAAGTGCAGACAATCGTTTTCCACGACCCATCCCCGCTTGGGAAAATCTGGCTGGCCATAACTGCGCCAACCGGTCGTGGTTTTGCCGTCGAAAAGCGGTTTCCACTCGGCGGTGGCGCGATCCGAGGCACATGCGCCGAGCAGGCAGACTGCTGTGATCGAGAGGACCAGGACGGCGCGCTGGTAAGTTTGAAGTTGCATAGTCGAAATTATCGACGGGTGGTTACTGGAGCCGGTCACGTTGGTCAACGGCATTCCGGATGGAAATCAGCCGCGGCTCGGTCGCCACCGGCTTCGTGGTTGACCGTCGGCGTTAGGCCGGGTTAACTGCCGGCATGAATTTGCCCGTTCCGACGCTGTTGCTCGCGGCAGTCTGGGTCAGCGGTTGCGCAACCAAACCCGCCCCGGCGTTCCTGCCGTTAGCTGACGCGCCCCTCGATGGGTCGGTTCAGGCGGCGGCACCGGCCACCGGCAAGGCGAAAAGCGAGGCGCAACTCATCGTAACCCCGGACCCGACTTTGACGGGGCGGGTGGCGGTTTACAACGAGGCGGGTCGGTTTGTTGTGCTGGATTTTCCTATTGGCCATCTGCCGGCGAATGAGGCAGTCATGTTCGTTTTCCGGCAGGGACTCAAAGTGGGCGAGGTGAAAGTGACCGGCCCGCAGCGGGATCATAACACGGTGGCCGACCTGGTTTCAGGCGAAGCCCGCAAAGGCGACGAGGTCCGAGATCGGTAGCCGATTGGCAGCGGAAGTGGGATCCGCACTTCCGCCCCGTCCGACCCCTATTTCAACTTCAGGAAGTTCTGCATGATCATCCGTCCGTTTTCCGTGAGGATGCTTTCCGGATGAAACTGGACGCCCCAGATGGGAAATTGTTTGTGCTTTACGCCCATGATTTCGCCTTCCTCCGTTTCGGCAGTGATCTCCAGGCAGTCGGGGATTGAATCCCGCTGGATGACCAGCGAATGGTAGCGCGTTGCGGGAAACGGATTGGGCATCCCCGCGAACAAATCTTTTCCGTTGTGCTTAATGGGGGAGGTTTTGCCGTGCATCATGCGGTAATTCACAATGACGTTCGCGCCGAAGACATGGCCGATACACTGATGGCCGAGGCACACGCCCAGGGTTGGAATATGCGTGCCGAACGTGCGGATGATCTCGTTGGCGAGGCCGGACTCCTTGGGCGAACACGGGCCGGGCGAAATCAGGAGTCGCTCCGGCTTGAGGGCGCGTACCTGGTCCACGGTGATCTGGTCATTGCGATGCACCTGCAACTCCACCTGCAACTCCCCCAGATACTGGACGAGGTTATAGGTGAACGAATCGTAATTGTCGATGACGAGCAACATATCAATGCGACCGCATGGTGGCGGATGCGGTGTTGGTTAAAAAGATTTTTTCTCCGGAACGCCATGGGCGTTCAGCGCCATCAATCGTCAGGGTGCGCGGCAGGAGTTGGATTTCGTGACCGAAGATTTCGCAGGTTGCGGTGCCCGGCAGGAAGATCGCATCGGCGAAAATACATTTACCGAACGGCAGGTCGAAGGGCGCGGGGCGTCCGTGTTCGAAAGCGACCGTGCGGGGGAGGTTGGTTTGGGTGGGGGCGTCGGGGAATACCACCGTGATGTTGGTGAGCCGCAGCGCGGGCTGATTCACCACGATGATGGGAGCGCCCGCAACCTCCGTAAAGGTCACTTGCCAGGGGCCATTCGTGCGGCGGCGATGTTCAATCCAATGGAACACGACCGCGTAGCCGATCAGCGTGGCCAGGAAGACGATGAGGGCTTGCTTCCAGAAGGCGGGGGATTTCATTTATGATTCAACGTCGTTTCCTGGCGGAGGCGCGCAACGGAGAACGAAGGCTGGTGG
>JADLHS010000284.1 GCA_020848635.1 Limisphaerales bacterium | reverse complement strand
GTGACGTGGGAGGCTGTGTTGAAAGCGATTCGCCCGTGGCTGGTGAGATCAACCGGCTTTTGTTATTGCTGCGGAAACAACTTTGAAGGAATTTGCGTTGATAGCACTTAACAGAGTAATACTAGGGCTCGACATAGACCGGCATTCCAACCCAGACGAGTTGTACCAGGTATTCCGCGTTCCAGTTTGCCAGGCGGAAACAGCCGTGCGATTCGGTGCGCCCGACCTGCTCCGGGTTGGGCGTGCCGTGCATCCCGTAACCAGGTTTGTCGAGGCTGATCCACGCGGTGCCGACGGGATTGTTCGGACCCGGAGGTAGAATCAACTTGGTTTTAATCTGGCGAGCCTCGTCGGATTCCGGAAACACCTCGGGATCAAAGGTGTAATTTGGATTCGGTGCGATGGCCGTGACGTGCAACTCACCGGCGGGTCGCTTCTCCACCCGGGCGGCAATGCTACATGGGAAATGGGCGAGCAGATTTGTGCCCCTGTCAAAGACCTGCAATCGCTTCTCGGCGAGTTCGATGGTGGCGAATGCGGCTTTGGTTGGCGGCGGATATCCAACCGCGGGAATCTGTACTGCTGTATCGGCGACGATGTTCGACCAGTTTACAGCCGGGTTAAGCCGCCGGATCAGGGTCGGCGAGGCGTGGGCTTTTTCGGCGACGAGTTCGAGGATGGTTTCGTAATCGAGCGCGGTCTGTTGCGACTTGCCGAGCCAGGTTTTGCTCAAGGGCTGCAAACGCGCGAGGTCGTTGCTCGTAACGGTGTAGGTAGTCAGGGGCGACGAATCCAGACTGAGCGCACTGGGGGCTGACGCATTCAACTCAACTGGGGGCGACGTTCCGGCCTTGCTCTGAAATGCAGCCAGGGCGGCCCGGGTTTGCGATCCATTTACGCCATCAACCGAACCGGAGGAAATGGCCCGGCGGCTGAGAGCGATCTGCGTTTCCAGCGGATCGCGGGGTGGGCGTGGAAAACTGGTCGCTGCGGATGCCAGTGTGGATTCCGGCACCGCCGCCTTGGTGGTCGAACGGGGAATGACTTGTGGCCGTGGGAGGAGCGTTGTCGGCGGAGCGGTCCTTTTGGCAACGACGTTGGTTGCGGGTGGGGCAGGGGTGGGGGGCGTGGCGACGACGCGGGCTGGGAGTTTTGTTGGTGCGGGCTTGTCTCCGGTACCGGTAGTCCACCACAGCCAACCACCGACCCCGAGAATGATGATGGCCAACCACCAGAGAAATCTCCCGCCCCGCCCTCGACGGGCAGCAGGCAGACGGTAATGAGTTCGGTGCGGCACGGTGGGATTTAGCCAAAGAACTGGCCGGAGTGCCAGCCCAGGCTCAGCGATAGTGATGCACACTTGGTCGTTTTCGCTTGCGGTGTGGCCCACGCAAGCGGGGATTTGGCAGGGATCATCTTACGATGATCATTCCGACAAATCGCTGCGCGCCCCGGTAATTCCTTGGGGGCACGATGAGGCACCCACCGGGTTGAGGAACGAACGGCTTCGGCTATTGTATTTGCACAATTACGGTCGGTGTGGTTTCGGTTGTTAATATTGTTGATGTCAGTTGGGCAGTGCGAGGCGGAGCGGTCGTGGTTTCTGGGGGAATATCACGCCGCTCCGCCAGCCCAAATCGAATTCAGTCGCGAGGTGCGTTGGGCTTCAGTGCCGGTCGGGTCGGGAGGAAGCCTATTTCTCCGCCGCGCTCAGTCCTTCCAAAATGGTTTCACTGTAACTCGCCGAGCTAAACGACAACGGCTCAGGTAAAACGGATGGCGGCTTCGAGGAATCACCCGAATAGATCAACACCATCGGCACCCCGGCGCGGTCAAACCGCTTCAGTTCCTGGGTGATTTCGGGCGGAGATTCGGTGTAGTCGGCCAGCAACGCGACCGCACCAATCTCGCCGAGCTTCTGGATGACGCGCTTGCTTTCGAGTGCGGGTTTCACGGTGAGGTTGCAGGTGAGACACCATTTGGCGGTGAAGTCCACGATTACCGGTTTCCCCGAAGCGCGGGCCTTGGCGACGGCTTCGGGGCTCCAGGGTAGCCAGCCATAACCTTCCGGCGCGTGCTTAATCGAACTGTTCACGTTGGTGTTTTTCTCCGGCGACCGCCAGCGGAGTTGCGCGTCGAGTGGCCAGAGATAACCTATCAAAAGTAACCCGCCGAGAGTTGCCGTGGCCAGACCGCGCCGATGCTCGCCCCGTTGCACGAAATGGCCGAACACCCACGCCGCGGCGGCGATGAAAACCAGAAAAACGCCCAGCCACCAGGTGCGCTCGCCATAAAACGTCCCTGTCAGACTCGCCAGCCAAACTGCGGTACCGAGCATGGGAAAGCCCATCGCGATCTTGAAGTTTTCCATCCACGCGCCGGGTTTGGGCAAAAACTTCAACCAGGCCGGCTGCCAGCTTAATACCACGTACGGCGCGGCGAGTCCCGCGCCGATGGTAAGGAAAAACAGCGCGATGATTGCCGCCGGTTGTGCGAAGGCAAACCCGAGTGCCACGCCCAGAAACGGTGCGGTGCAGGGTGTGGCGAGCACAGTCGCGAGCACGCCGTTGAAGAAAGCGCCGCCGGCACCAGGCTGCGACGCCAGTCCGCCCGCCGCGCCCATCACGCCACCCCCTAGTGAGACCTCAAAGACACCGAACAAGTTGAGCGCCAACAGGGTGACGAGCGTGGTCAGGAAGATGATGAACTGTGGATTGCTGAACTGCATGCCCCATCCAGCCTGGTGTCCGGCGGCTTTGACGCCGATGACCAACCCGGCCAATACAAGGAAAGACATCCCCACCCCTGCGGCGTAAATCAACCCCAGTCTGCGGACGCGGCCCGGGGCTGCCTTCGCCTGGCCGACGAAGCCGAGAATTTTCAGCGCGATCACCGGCAATACGCATGGCATAATGTTGAGGATCAATCCGCCGATGAAGGCGTAGAGCAGCATTTGCCAAAGCGACCTTGGTCCAGCAGTCAGGAGAGTGGCGGGCGGCTTGGGGGATGAATCAGTGCCGCTGTCCAGGTTGCCAGCAATCGGGAGGGTTGCGGAAAATCCCTGCCGCAAGCCGTCCAATGTTTGAATCAACACGCCGGAGACCTGTCCCGGCCAATCGCCGGAGAATTTCTTCACCCCTTTGCGGAGTCGGACTTGATCTGCCCCAATGGAAATGATTTCGGTTGCGGACTCAACTTCAAAGGCCTCGTTCGCGTCGGGGAAAAAATCCGGTTCGCTGACGGGAGCGGACGTTGACCACTCGAGAATCAGCGGGCGCGCATCGCCGGCTGCCGGTTTTTCCCATGCGCCCCGGGCAGACAGAAGATTGGCCGGTTTCGGCAGTTTGCCGCGGGCCGTCTCGATCAATGCTGCTTCCGCCGCCGCTTTGGTCTCGGCCGCGATTTCCAGCGTGGCGGTCACGCGGGCGTCGCCTTTCTGGCAGAGCTTGTCACATTCGAGCCAGGAAACATTGGCCTTGAGTTCCAGCGGGCCGGGCTTCAAATCCACTGCGAGTTTGACGGGCACAAGAAGGGTGACTTCATCATGGAAGATGTAAGTGGTCAGCCCTTCGAGGGTCAGCTTTTCGGGAAGGGGCCATTGGATTTCGCCGCATGTGACGCCGGACGGGAACTGCCATTCGACGGTGGTGGGGCCGCCGGAATCGCCGGGATTCTTCCAGTAGGTGTGCCAGCCGGGATCCATTTGTAAGCGCACGCCTGCCCAAACTGTGTCGCCGGGTTTAGCGGAAACGGCGGACAAAACCAGCGCAACACGGGTATGCGCGGCCTGAGCGTACGGAGCGAGCGCGCCAAGGAGCGCGGCGAAGAGGACGACGAGGGTTCGTTGCACAATGATATAGATGCCAAAACGCTGCGGGTGTTTGAAGATATTTCGGTGGAACAGGGCGAGCGCCGGCGGCGTGCGCGAAGTGGCGTG
>JADLHS010000283.1 GCA_020848635.1 Limisphaerales bacterium | reverse complement strand
GGACTCGCCCGCCTTCACGCTTTGCCGGGAACAGTAGCCTTCAATCAAGGGTGAACGGAACTCGTTCTTATCCACGCGCACCCGGGTCAACTGCCAGTCCAACGCGCCGGCCTTCGCATTCTCCTCACGGATGACCGTACGCGCCGCGGGTTTTTTCGGGGCGGCGGTGAAACCCGAGCTGGGCAAACCGAGAAAGGCGACACACAGCAGACCAATAGCGACCGCAAACGAGCAGGTAGGGCGCGTCACTCTATGCGCGCCGTTCCCGATCAACCGCACGCCGGTGCGCACGCAGCGACACGGCCGACCAAGAAAAGTATTCGGGAGCGAAGTGCATGGATGCGGCCCCGCGTGGGCAAGACCGGAGACGATTTTGCGACGGGCGGCCAGCAGCATGGGATGTAACATAAACCCATTGATGCCAAAGCGCGGGGCGAGATTCAATCACGGAACACCAATCGGATCCGAGGTGGGCGTAAGCTTGCACCGACCTCGATCGCACAATGCCGGGTGGACGGAAACTCGTGCTCAAGTGTCCGGTTGCGACCGCGCGGACGGAGGATTACAGGGCCAACCCGCAGCTCTGCGATGCTTTCGTTAGGGGCTTGGCCCGCGAATAATCCTTGCTGGAAATCCGCGGGTCAGGCTTTATGCACCTGTGGCGACCACGGTTTATGGTGACTACGGATGTTGTCGGTCGTTGAGGAGGAAGCGGAATTTCATGAAGCCCCTCTGCAATGCATCAACCATCGCATCGTTTACGAGTTTGGTTTCACAGGAATCACGGCGCATCACCAACGACTGCTTTTGATTGTATGAAGACGAATTTCCACATCCCCAGTCACTGCATCCTCTTCGCCGGCCTGGTATTCGCGGGGTCAGCCACCGCCGTCAGCCTGCCCGACGCATCGCTGAACGTGAAGCTCGCCGCCCCGATCCGCACCTGGGACGAAGCCGTGCCGTTGGGCAACGGGTTGCTCGGCGGCCTGCTCTGGGGCGAAACCAACCTGCTGCGGCTTTCCCTCGATCGCGGCGATCTCTGGGATCTGCGCACGCCGCCGGAGATTCACGAACCGGGGTTCACCTTTCAGAACATGGCGAAGCTGGCGCGCGAGCGGAACCAAAAGGAAATCGGCCGGCTTTTTGACGAGCCGTACAACCAGCCCACGCCGACGAAGATTCCCGCCGGCCGGCTGGAGATCCTGCTCGATCCCACCCAATCGGTGGAGCGATTTGAATTGAACCTTGCCACGGCGGAAGGTCGCGCGGAGTTGGGTTCCGGTCAGCAATGCGAGGCGTTCTTCAGCGCGACGAAACCGGTCGCGTTGCTCCGGATCACCGGCCCGGAGCCAAAGGAGATTCGCCTGCGCCTGCCGGGGTCGGGCGGCGGCGACACCGGCCCCTCCAGTCATGCCGTGGCCAAGCTGGGCTACCCCGCCGCGCGGATGGGAAGCGATGGCCGCGCCCACTGGTTTATTCAGGCCACCGCCGGCCCGCTCAAGTACTGCGTGTTTGTTGAAAGCCGGCGCGCGGGCGAGGCGACCTTGGTGGCCGCCACCGTCACCGCGTCCAGCGCCGACCAGGATGTCTTGCGGGAGGCGCGGCGGCTGGTTTCGGCGGCGCTTCGGCAGGGTTACGCCGCGGCGCTCAGGCCGCACGCGGCCTGGTGGGCGAAGTTCTGGGCGCAATCGGCCGTCACCATTCCCGAGTTGGACATCCAGCGGCACTATTATCTGGTCCGCTATTTCTACGGTGCCACCTCGCGGCGCGGGGCGCCGCCGATGCCGCTGCAAGGGGTATGGACGGCGGATGCCGGATCCCTCCCGCCGTGGAAGGGCGATTATCACAACGATCTCAACACCCAGATGAGCTACATGGGTTATCAGGGCGCGGGGCATTTTGAGGAGGGAAGCAGCTTTCTCGATTTCAACTGGGAACTGCTGCCCGCGTACCGCCGCTTCGCCCGGGACTTCTACGGCACGGATGGCGCCAACGTGCCGGGGGTCATGTCCCTGGCCGGGGATCCGCTCACCGGCTGGGGGCAATACTCACTCTCGCCGACGATGGGGCCGTGGATTGCGCACCTGTTCTATCTTCACTGGCGTTACACCGGCGACGAGCGGTTTCTCCAGACGCGCGCTTATCCGTGGTGCCGCGAGTTGGGAATCTGCCTGCAGGGGTTGTTGAAAGCGGATGAGCAGGGCGTGCTGGTTTTGCCGCTGTCGTCGTCGCCCGAAATCCATGACAACCGGTTGAGCGCGTGGCTCAAACCCAACAGCAATTACGATCTGGCCTGCTTGAAAATGTTATTCGTCGCGCTCGGCGAGATGGCGGACGCATGCGGGAAGCCCGGGGAAGCGCAGGCTTGGCGTGCCACGGCGCGGGGGTTGGGCGACTGGCATGTGAACGCGGATGGCGCGCTCAAACTCGACGCCAACGAGGACCTCGCCGAGAGCCACCGGCATCTTTCGAACTTGATGGGGCTTTATCCGTTCGACCTGATCACCGTTGAGGATGGCGCCCGCGAACGGCAGATCATCCGGGCCAGCCTGGATCAATGGGACAAGTTGGGCACGAAGCAATGGTGCGGCTACAGCTTCACCT
>JADLHS010000282.1 GCA_020848635.1 Limisphaerales bacterium | reverse complement strand
GGCCGGGGCGGCATGGGAGTGGTGTATAAGGCGCGGCAGAAGACGCTCAACCGGCTCGTGGCCCTGAAACTCCTCGCGCCCGAGCGTGTGGGCGACGCGAAGTTTGCCGAACGCTTCACGCGCGAGGCGCAGGCGCTGGCGGCGCTGAATCACCCCAACATCGTTACCATCCACGACTTCGGGTCGGCGGGCGGATTTTATTACCTGCTCATGGAATTTGTGGACGGCCTGAACCTGCGGCAGTTGTTGCGCGCGCGCAAGTTCACGCCCGAGGAGGCGCTAGCCATCGTGCCGCCGCTCTGCGATGCGCTGCAATTCGCCCACGACCGGGGCATCATCCACCGCGACATCAAGCCGGAAAACCTGCTGCTCGACAAAGCCGGCCGGGTGAAAGTCGCCGATTTCGGCATCGCCAGAATGATCGAACCCGAATCCGATAGGGCTGACCTGCCGGTCAGCCCAGAAATTGAGGCCGCGCAGCAGCACGGCCCTACCAGTGTCATGGGCACGCCTGGTTACAGCGCGCCCGAACAAAAGACCGATCCGCAGCGGGTGGACAGCCGAGCCGACATCTATTCACTCGGCGTTGTCTTCTACGAAATGCTTACCGGCGAACTGCCCGGCAAATGCATCGAACTGCCATCGCGGAAAGTCCAGATTGACGTACGCCTCGATGAAGTCGTGTTGCGCGCGCTGGAAAAACAACCCGCCCTACGTTACCAGCAAGTCAGCGAAGTGAAGACCTGCGTGGAGACGATTGCGGCAAGTCCGCCTAGTAAAGATGCTCAAAACGAAAAGCAAAACGAGAAAGAAGACAAACATCAGAGCCTCCTTACTTCGGCTGCTACAAGCGCTTGGCCGCGTATCATCCGGCGGGCCGTGTTCGTGGGCTTGCCTGTCTGGCTCATCACGATTGCGGTGGCGACCATTGTCACATTCATGCGGCCGGTTTCCTACGTATCCGAGACGAAGGTGTTGCTGCGCCGGTTCGTGCCTGCAGCATTGAACGGTTCTCTCGCGCCAACCGCGTATACGAACGACAGCGAAATCCAATTGGCTGCCGCACTGATCCCGTCCGAACTGGTTCTTGGCAAGGTCGTTGAGAAGCTGGACCTCAATCACGAGTGGGGACGCCGTTATTCCCGGGGTGAGACCCTCAAGACTTCCATTACCTTGGAACTTCTCCGGCGGCGGATAGATGTCCGTACCACGAGCAATTCCCCGGTCATCGGAATCTGGTGCTCCAGCGAGAATCCCGCCGAAGCCGTCGAACTCGCAAAGGCCACCGTCGAGAGCTACGTCGAGTTCCGTGCTGAACAAGTGCGGCATCACCTCGAATCCAGCAAGGCGAGGAGTCACACGGACCTTATCGAAGATGAGGAACCGCGCCTTTATCATCGGGTAACCGTCATTCAAACCGCCTCGCCGCCGTTGCGTCGCCCCAGCCGGACGCAGAACATTTTCTTGGGAGTCGTAGCCGGCATGTTTCTCGGCGGCATTGTCGCGCTCGTTGCGGGCTTTGCCGCGTGGAGAAAGCAACACCCACGCACGTTGTCGGCTACGACGCAACACCACGGGCGTTTGGCCTTCGGCTTCTTCCTCGCCGGTACACTTGGCACGCTGTTGCTAATGACGATTTCGCCTCGTCATGAACTGGCGCTGATTTTTGGCGGCATGGCGTTGGTGCTGGCGTTGATCTTCGGGATGCTGGGTTGGCGGGAGCGGCTGGGCAAAGGCGTTGTCATCGCGACGGTCACTTTGCTTGCCGGGCTGGGCATGGCCGTCGCCATCCTGGCCGGAGTGTGGGTGCTGCCCGGACCACGGCGGCAGGCGGAGGCGAAACGGCAGGAACTCCATGAGCGTGCGCAAGCCCTGACGGCGCAGGAAATAGAGAGTCAACGGGGTCAGCTTTCCTTCGGCCCGGTGGTCGAACAGAGCATCGCCGAGCCGTTTGCGCCGGATTATCTCTGGTTTGATTTGGATGCGGGCCTTTCCGTCGCGCTCTCGAATTACTTTACACCGGGGTTCGATCCAGAGTTCAAGCCCAGCAATCCGTCCGAGCATCTTCCCCACCAGGAAGCGTTCAGGCGGTTAAAGGTGGATTCGGGTGTGGACCTCAGCGCCCGTCTTGAAGGAATTCCACCGGGTCCGGGCAAACCACCCGCGTTGGTGGGTCTGGAAATGGCGGTCGTGCCGACAGACGCGAACCAGTGGGACAGCCTGACGCCGAGCGAATTGAAAATGGCCCTGGCTACCCAACCCTTGAAAAGACAAGCCGTCCTAGAGTTCGATGCCCATCAGACTGCCACGTATCTCTTCCGCACGCGTGAAGGCGGCGAGGGGATTCTGCAAGTCACCGGCTTCGCCGACAACCCGCGCGAAGTGAAGATTCGCTACAAGCTGGTGCGGGCCGGCGCAGCTTCCAGCGGCAGCCGCAAACCGGAAGACTCGCAGCGCAAGTTTGTCCGTTTGGTCGTGGACAAAGCGGCGATGACCTTCGAAGGCCAGCCGACTAGATGGGACGGAGTTGGCACGCTGCTCGATGCGGTGGCTGACCGGCCGCGCACGGTGTTGGAGTTTGCGGTGACCTCCGATCAGATCACCGTGCAACAGCAAAACGAATGGTTTGGGAAATGCGCCGCTCTGGCGAAGAGCCACGGCTTTGAATACGCCAGCTTCATCGGGATACAGCCGCTGGGCTCGAAAGGTAGTTTTGATTCCCCCGCGAAATCAGCTCCCCCCATCTCGCAAGCCGGGCCGGGGGAGTTCAAGCTGACACTTTCCAACGGGGTTTCCGCTGAGGTCGTCGCCGTCACCGCGAACCCGCTGGCGAACCAGCATTGGTGGCAACCGAACGGCACGCCACTGCCGCAATCCCCCGGAGAACGCGTGATTTTCCACCCGGCGGGAATGGCCAGTGATAAAAACCTGGGTGAGAATGAACACGCTTTGCTTGTCCGTTGCAACTTTCCACCGGGCGCACAATCCGCCCGGCAACAGACGCGTTACACGCCGAAGCCCGAGTATCTGGGCACGCTGGAAATTCAGCAAGGCAGCAGCGTGGCGCAGGCTGCGGAATCCGTCAGTCGGACGCTGCGAATGATAACGGGCGGGGCCGGTGGGTCAAAATCGGCTGGTCAGGTGGTAGGTCTTGCCGACGTGGTGCGCTTTCCGCCTGGCACGGCTGAGGTCACGGTGCAGTTCGCGACGGCGGCCGGTCCGTGGGAGGCGTTGGCGAGCTTCGACGGAAGGCGAACGACGGTGCGGGTCCAGGGCGTGCAGGTCCTTTGCACCCAACTCCGGCAGGAAGCGAATGGCAAATGCCTGGATGTAACCCACGATGTGAATCGTGACCAATATGCACTTCGGATGGTGGCGGTGTTCAAAGATGGTGAACGCGAAGAAGTAGCGTTGCACAGCGGAGTTCAGTCTGCGCGGGAAACGCAGGGCTATGTGCGCCTTGAACCTGGCCAGCGCGTCGAGAACATCCAGGAATTCGTGCTTGAACGTACTCCGTGGGTGCGGGGCGAGATTCGTAACATCGCGCTGCGGCCGAAGCTCGAGAAGGCGGCAGCGGCCACGTCGTTTGACCCGGTGGGCAAATCGTCTACCTATCTACCGGCGGACGCCCCCACTTTTGGAACGCTGCAACAGTTCCCAGTCGTGCCGGGCAAAGCTGACAACCTTGATTCCACGTATTTGGATCTGGACACGGGCCGGAGCACGACCATGCGATTGCCCATTATCGGCGGCTCCTCATGGCTGCGAAATTGGTTGGAGCAAGAAGGCATGGATGTGCGCGTGACCACCGACCCGGACTCGGCTGAACCCTTCAAGTTGACCTATTACAACATGACGGTAACTCCAATGACCAGCAATGCCTGGCCAGAGGCCGAGGCTCAGGAGGTCATCAACTCGCTGGGTCCGCGCTCCCTGAAAGCCGAGCCACCGCCGCTTATGGGAGGACCGGTGATCCGTTTCTTTTTCCCCAAGCAGGATCGGACCGACTGTTATTCCTTCCGGACCCGGGAAGGTGGCGTGGGCATTCTGCAAATCGCCGGGTTCACCGACAACCCGCGCGACGTGAAGATTCGCTACAAGCTGGTGCAAGCCGGACGCGCAACAAATAGCAACTCAGCTACCAGTAGGGTTTCGCTCGCCGATCCGCCCAAGCTGCAATTCCTCGCGTGGCAGGACGAATGGAAAACCAACCAACCTGCCGCGGCACGGCATCTGGACGGATCACTGGTTATGAACGCGACGGAGTTGAGCTGGCTGCAGGAAGTTCATCCCACGGGTATGGATGTGAGTTTGCTGAAACTCAAACCCGAGCCGCGCTTTCTGCATCTCTGGTTCTCGCATGCTGCGTTTGACCAAGTCGGACTCAAGGAGGTTTCTTTGCTGGACGAAGAGGGCAAGGC
>JADLHS010000281.1 GCA_020848635.1 Limisphaerales bacterium | reverse complement strand
ATGTGGCGCGTGCTGAGCCAGCTCAACGACCGGTTGGCCACGCCGAGGGCGAGCCCGGTGATGTTGGCGGGTGACGCCGTGGGCGTATTGAGCCAGACCTTGCTCGGCCTCGCGGCGTTCCACGGACTGGCGCGGGAAAACATGACCCGGGCGCAGGCGTGGCGATTTCTGGACATGGGCCTGCGGCTTGAGCGCGCGGTCTATCTTTGCACCTTGCTCGATGCGACCCTTAGTTCGCCGGAGGCGGAGAACCCCAGTGTGCTCGAAGCCGTGCTCGAAGTGGTGGACAGCTCGATCACTTTTCGCTCCCGCTACACCCTGCTAGCCACGGTGCCGGCGGTGTTCGACCTCGTGCTGCTGGACGATAAGAATCCACGCTCGGTGCTCTTCCAGATCAACCAGCTCGCAAAGCACTTCGAGAAGCTGCCGCAGGAACGCGAAGCGGTGCCCGGCTCGGGCAAGCATCTGCTGCGGCAGTGCGTCGCGCGGCTGAACCAGACGGATGCGCGGGAACTGGCCGGCCCACGCGCAACTTGGGCGGACAGTGCATTGGTCGTGGCTATCAAGGAAACGCTCCGGGCGCTGCCGAGAATCTCCGACGCCATCGCGGCGAGTTACTTCGCACATTCGACGATTTCCAGAACCGGCCGGGGGAACGAGCAGTGACGTACGAGATCGTTCATCGCACGCTGTACGAATACACCGCGCCGGTGAGTGTGTCGCACCACGTTGCGCGGCTTGAACCGCGCGCCACGCAGACCCAATCGTGCGGCGGGTTCACCCTGGAGATTTTTCCGCCACCGACGTTGCGCCAAACGCGGGTTGACTATTTTAACAACCAGCTTTGCTTTTTCAGCATCCAGGAAGTTCACCAACGTCTCGAGATTGTGACCCAGAGTCGGGGGGCGGTAGGCACGGGGGAACCGCCGCCGGCGGAATCCCCGCGCCCCTGGGAGGACGTTGTGCGCCTGTTCCGGGATCCGGTGTCGCCGGAGGTCGTGGAGCCGTATCAATTCGTTTTCGACTCGCCGCAAGTCCGGGCCTCATTCGAACTGGCGGATTACGCCCGGGAGAGTTTTCCCAAGGGCGTGCCTTTGCTCGTTGGCGCGCGGGAATTGACGCAGCGCATCTTCAAGGATTTTAAATATGATCCCAAGGCGACCACCGTCGCGACGCCGTTGGAGGAAGTGGTGGCGAAGCGCCGTGGGGTCTGTCAGGATTTCGCGCACCTGGGCATCGCTTGTCTGCGGTCGCTCGGGCTGCCGGCGCGGTATGTGAGTGGCTACTTGCGCACCCGTCCCCCCGAGGGTAAACCGCGCCTCGTTGGCGCCGACGCCTCGCACGCCTGGTTCGGGGTGTTCTGTCCAGAAGCGGGCTGGCTGGATTTTGATCCAACCAACAATGTGCAACCGGGCGGGGAACACATCACCGTGGCCTACGGCCGGGATTTTGGCGATGTTAGTCCGGTGGCCGGCATCATTACCGGCGGCGGTCAGCACGCGGTGAAGGTTTCGGTGGATGTCGCCGATGTTTAACGTGTCCAACTTACCCGCATGAAATGGGAAATCATCCACCGCACGCAGTACGCCTACGCCGGGCCGGTGCGGGACAGTTTTAACGAGGCGCGCCTGCAGCCCTTCTCCGACGAGTGGCAGACTGTGGATCACTTTCTGTTGAAAATCCTGCCGGCGGCCCGGTTGCGGCATCACCATGATTTTTACTCCAATGTCGTCCACCATTTCGAGATTACCGAGCCTCACACCTCGCTGTTGGTGGAAAGCCATCTGCGCGTGACCACCAAGGCGCGGCCGGCCTTGGCGGACGATGCCGCCCCATGGCCGTTGGCCCGCATCGGCGAAGCGGCTCAGGAATCGCGCATCTTTGAGTTCTTGCAGGATAGCCGGTACGTGGATATGTCACCGGAAACCTGGCGGCTCGCCCTGGATGCGACCGCGGGAATTGCCGACACCTGGCAGGCCGCTCGGGCCGTCATGGGTTTCATTCACGGCCAGTTCAAGTATGAGTCGAACAGCACCAGCGTTCACACGCACATGCGGGACGTCCTGCGCGAGCAGCGCGGGGTGTGTCAGGATTTTGCCCATGTGATGATTGGCATGTGTCGCGCGCTGAAAATCCCCGCCCTCTATGTCAGTGGTTACCTGGCGACGGAAGCGGCCAGTGCGACGCATGCGTGGGTTGAGGTGCTGATTCCCGGCCTCGGCTGGCGGGCCTTGGACCCCACGCACAACTGTCAGACAGACGAGACGTATGTGAAAATCGCCGTGGGCCGAGATTACGCGGATGTGCCACCGTTGACGGGCAATTACAAAGGAACGACCAATCGCCAGATGCAAGTGCAGGTCAACATTCAGGCCATCGGCTGAACGGACGCCCGTCGGCGAACCGGGTTTGCCGACGGGAATAGACACCCGGTTGCGGTGTCAAAGAAAGAACACCCCACTCCGCTCCGGCAGGGAGGGGAGTGGGATTGAGGGCACGGTGTAGAACCTTCCGCCCGCTCCGCCTCGTTCGGGGAGCGGGCAGGGTGAGGTAGCGAATCTCAGCCGGGCGGGGCGCTTCCGCCTGCGCCCGACCACGGCGAAACCAGCCGCTCAGCCGTGCGCGCGGATTACCAACTCCTGACTCCAACGACCCACTTCCTTCACGCCGGTTGCGGTTGCGGGGTCGGGGCGGGCGCGGGCGTGAGCCCGCCGTTGGCCTTGCAGCTGCCAGGGGCGGAAACGATCCGGCGCGCCGTTTGATACGCGTTGTAAAAGTCCGCGTCGCTCGCCTTGAACTGCACGATCAGCCCATCGAGACAATCATTGAGCAGTTCATCGGTTTGCCGGGAAAACTCCGGCAACGTTTGCGTGGCCGCGCTCGTGTTGGCGCGATCTTGCCGGGGCCGGGGCTGCGACGTCTCGAAGTCATCAATCTTCTTCTTCAACGTCGTCAGTTTGGAGGCGGTGACCCCGAACGCGCCCAGCACGTTCAGATTGTCATTCGCCGCCGACCACAGATTGCGATAGCGCGCGACCACTTCACTGGCGCGCCCGCGTCCCAGGTCCGAGCGCGAGAAGTCCGCCTTGGTGGCCAGTTCGTGGTCTGTATTTACCACCGCCCCGGCGCGGGTGGCCCCGGCGACCTGCCGGGCGGAATCCAGCAAGGATTCGAGCACGGCATTTTTCTCGGCGGCGGCCCCGCTTTTAGCGGCTTGCGCCTGGGCGAGACTCGCGATGGTGCTGACGTTCGTTTCCACCTCGCCTACGGCGGAGCGGCATATCAAACGTGAGTTCGGTTTGTGTCGGCACGATTGGATGGTCGCCTTGCGAATGAGGCGCGCGGTGGAACAACTGGTGGATGCTGCCCGTGTGAAAGAGGCGGCGGCGGAACTTGGATACAAAAACCAGCACCACTTCTCCCGCGAATTCAGGAAACACACTGGCCACGCCCCCAGCCAGCCACAGACGTTGAAACGAGCTCATTGACCCACCTGCCTGCATCGGCTGAATGCCAGCTCAGGAAAGACTCCCCCGCGAATCCCGTCAATTTGCGCTAATCCGTGAAATCCGCGTCCGTCCCTCATTTGCGTGGTTCGAGTAGTTCGCGGTAAAAAGCCGTTCAGTTCAGAACCGCGAAACACGCCAAATACGCGAACTTCTGGGGGCTTTCCTGAAGCAGGCCTTGTTCGAGGAACTGTTTCAAACCCTGGTTCATATCGGGGTCACGGCACTTTGGATCCTGCCGGTGATAGCCGCCCGCCCGGCGGTGCGGCTCATTTGGGCGTGTGGCTCAGCCGTCCTTCACCTGGGCTTATCTCACTGGTTTTACTACGCGTGGGTCACCCAAGTGGCCGGGATAGACGGAGGGTTGCTGGGCTTTCTGACCTGGACGATTCCCATGATTGCCGGCTCGT
>JADLHS010000280.1 GCA_020848635.1 Limisphaerales bacterium | reverse complement strand
CCAAGCCGCCCAGCACCCCGACGACCCCAGCGAGCACGAGATGCAAGGCCTCCTCGCGCGGGGCAAACTTCTCGCGCAATTGCAGCGCCCGCCGCCAATGCTGACGGAGATAACTACGCGCCCGCAGGATCAACGGGTTGTTCAACCAGGTTTGCACGAGTTGATTTATACATCTCCGATGCGCTTTGACGAGTCCTTTACGGACGCGCCGGCAACGTCAACTTATGGTAAAACCACCCGATAAAAACTCATCGCGCTGGTGCTGGAGGCCGGATCAAGAAACAGGAACATCCCGGGCCCGAACATGTTCGTGGCGATGGCCTGCCAACTGGTGAGGTTGATGGAGGCGTCCATCACGAAGCTAAGGCCCGCCGGGCCGCTGATGCCGAAGCCGAATTCTTCGCCGGTGAATCCCGGAGCGCCCGCGCCAATTGAGGATACTACCACCAACGCAGCCGACGCACTGACCACGCTGGTGAATCCGTTGCTTACCGCCACCGAATACAGACCTGCCTGGGACGGTTGCACGTCTGAAAACAGCAACGTGGGATTGGTGGCGTCAGCCAGCGGGAGGCCGTCCTTGCGCCATTGGTAGGCAAGTGGGCTTTGCGCCGTGGCCCTCACATTGAAGGCAACCGGGTTGCCTTGGGTTACGATTTCGCCCTGCGGCGCTTGAGTAATTGCCGGCACGTCCCCCACGCTCACTTGCACAACCCAACTGGTCACCCCTCCCAGAATGTTGGTCAAGACGACCGAATAACCGCCGGAGTCATTGGTTTGCGCGGCGGTCACGCGGTAGCTCGAAGCCGTGGCACCAGCAAGATCTAAGTCATCCTTGCGCCATTGGTAAGCCGGAGCCGGATTGCCGGTGGCCGTTACACTGACAGTGAAATTAGAGCCGACGCCAACGATCTGGGAGACGGGTTGCACGGTGATGGCAGGCAGCGAGTAAATGGTGAGCGTCGCACCGGCGCTGGTGACGGTACCCAGGAAGTTGCTGACCTGGCAGGTGTGCGTGGCGGCGTTGCCGGCAACGACGCTGGCAATGGTGTAGGCGGCGTTGGTCGCTCCCGGAATGAACACGCCGCCTTTTTTCCAGAAATATTTGAGCGGAGTACCGTTGGCCGCGACGCTGAAGGTGGCATTTTGTCCCTGGGTGACGGTGAGGCTGCTTGGCTGCGCGGTAATCGACGTGGCAATCCCAACATTGAGCACCGCGTTACTGCTTGTGGTACCACCCGCGGCATTGCTGACAAAGACCGAGTAATTCCCGGAATCGGCAGGCTGGACGTTGTTCAAGACATAAGCCATTCCGGCGGCGCCCGAAATGTTGTCGCCATCCTTGCGCCACTGAAAGATTGAGAGCGTCGGGTTGTTGACCATCGCAGAGAAAGTCACTGTCGCCCCGGCATTGGTGGCACGGCTGATGGGTTGGGTAAGAAATTCCGGCGGATACAGGTTGCCATAGAGCCGGCCAAGGTACGAACGATTGGTGTTGTTGATCGTGGTGAATGTGCCCCCGGCCAGGAGCGCTCCATCGCTTTGGACGGCGAGGGCTTGGACCATGTTATTGAGGCCGAAGTTGGTGAACGTGGTGTCGCGGGTGCCGTCAGCGTAGAGCCGGGCAACCCGGCTTAAGCTGGCAGCGGCGTAGGTCGAGAACGTGCCCGCAATCACAACGCTGCTGTCCGGCTGCACCGCAATGGCGTAAACCGAAGTATTGGCGCCCGGGGAAGAAGCAAAACCGGTGTCGAGCCATCCGTTGCTGTTCAAGCGGGCAACACAGCCACGACTAATGCTGTTGACCGAAGTGAAATCTCCACCGAGGAGAATCTTGCCGTCCGGCTGGATTTGCAGGCAGCGCACAATTCCGGAAGCGCCAGTCAAACCGTTCAGGAAAGTGTTGTCCAGCGAACCGTCGGTGTTCAGCCGTGCAATCCGATTGCGGGCAACACCGTTCACCGTGGTAAAAGCGCCGCCAATCAAAATCTTCCCGTCCGTCTGGACTGCGATCGCATTCACCGCTCCGTTGGGAACGGAACTGAAAGCGGTGTCTGTTGTGCCATCGGCATTCAACCGGGCATTCCAACTCGGAAAGGCCCCGCCCGAAAAATTCCCACCAATAATGACTTTATTGTCGCTCTGTGCGGCCACGGCCAGCACCGAAATGTTGATGGTGTTGGTGGGAATAAAGCTACCGTCCACGGTGCCGTTTGAATTCAATCGAGCCACCCTGTTTCGCGGGGTGCCGGTCACCGTCGTGAAATTCCCACCAATGACGATGCGACCGTCCGCCTGGATCGCCAGACACCAAATGGTGTCGGAAACACCAGCGCCGGCATTTAGAAAGCTTGAGTCCAGTGCGCCGTCGGCAAACAGACGCGCAAGCCGGGAACGCGAGCTGGAATTATTGACAGCGGTGAAATCACCGCCGATTAACAATCTCCCATCGGGTTGCAGGGTCATCGCATTCACCGCGCCGCGAGTGACAGTCGGGGCATAGGTTTGGTCCCACCCACCCGGACCAGCATGCCCCTGGCTAGGAAGAGTTAGAAGCAGAAGGGTGAACGAGGTCAATGTCAGCAGAGCCTTGGTGCAGCTTTGCGCTTTCATAATCCTGCTGGGCTAGTTGATCCACCACTTTACGAAGCAAGCTTATTCGCAGTTTGACCGGCAACCTGGCAGCCGCGGATTGCCAACGCATTGCGCGTCCGCCACACTGCACGCGGATGAGCAAAGCGTTTTACATCACCACCGCCATTGATTACGTCAACGGCCAACCGCACCTCGGTCACGCCTACGAAAAGGTTATCACCGACGTCATCGCCCGCGCCCGCCGCAGTCTCGGGCAGGAGGTCTTTTTTCTCACCGGCCTCGACGAGCATGGGCAGAAGGTACAACAGGCCGCGCTGGCGGATGGGAAGACGCCCCAAGCCTACTGCGACCAACTCGCGGCTGACTGGCTGGCCTTCGCCGGCCAACTCGGCCTTTCGAACAACGATTTCGTCCGCACCACGCAATCACGCCACCAGGAGGTCGTTTGCGCGATGCTCAACAAGCTTCACGACCAGGGCGATCTCTACAAGGCCGAGTATCGCGGCTGGTATTCGTGGCGGCAGGAGACGTTCCTCACAGATAAGGACCGGCAGCCCGACGGCACCTGGGATGCGATCTACGGCGAGGTGGTCGAACTTGTGGAACACAACTGGTATTTCAAGATGAGCCAGCATCAGGCCTGGCTCATCGAATATCTCGAGGCGAATCCGACCTTTGTTCAGCCGGATGCCCGCCGAAACGAAGTGCTGGGGTTCCTCAAATCCGTAAAGCTCGAGGACCTTTGCATCAGCCGCCCCAAGGCCCGGTTGGGCTGGGGCATTCCCCTGCCCTTTGATCCGGATTACGTGAACTATGTATGGTTCGATGCGCTGTCGAATTACTTCAGTGTCCCGGCGGCCCTCGGCGATCCGGCCGCCGTCGCACCGCTCGGTAAGTATTATCAGTCCGCGGGCGTCCCGTCGCCACCGCACCTCTGGCCGGCGGATATTCAGGTAATCGGGAAGGACATCGTCAAGTTCCACGCGGTGTACTGGCCGATCATGCTGAAGGCCGTCGGCGCGCCGCTGCCCAGGCAGGTATTGGTTCATGGCTGGTGGCAAAAGGACGGCGCCAAGATCAGCAAGAGCACGGGCAACCTCGTTGATCCCGTCGCGGTCATCAACGAATGGGGGTTGGACGCGTTTCGCTTCTACGTCGTTCGCGAACTCGCCATCGGCCCGGACGGGAACTGGACGGACGCCGGATTCAAATCGCGCTACCAGGCCGAACTTGCCAACGGGCTTGGCAACCTCGTCAACCGTTCCCTCTCGATGCTCAAACGCTACCGCAACGGCATCGTGCCCGCGCGCCATGATGAACTCGCGCCCGACGCCGCCAAGGTGGTTGCCGACACGCAGGCTTTGCTCGCGAAGAACGAACTACAAGGCGCCCTCCAATCCATCTGGCAACTCGTCAACCGCGCGAACCAATACGTGGATCAGACCAAGCCGTTCAGTCTGGCCAAAGATCCAGCGCAAGCGCAACGCCTCGACGAAGTCCTCTATAACCTCGCCGAAGCCTGTCGCGTGCTCGCCGTCTTGCTGTGGCCCTTTCTCCCCGGCACTACCACGAAGATTTACGCGCAGCTCGGTTTGCCCGGCACACCGGACCAGTTTGAAGCCGCAAAGTGGGGCGGTTTGAATGCCGGCAACATCATCGGCGACCCCGCGCCCCTGTTCCCGCGCAAAGACGCATAGGAGCGCCGGCGCTGCTCCTACCCGGCCGCATTTACGCAGCGGAGATGAATCCGCCCGGCTTGCCGGGAACGGAGACGACGAAGCGACTGGCGGAGCCGGAAGCCAAGCTCGCGTGCGGTTGGCAAACCATCCCCCGTAAGCAGGATGCGGTTTTCAAATTCATCGAGCGTTATGATCCGGGCCGCCCCAAATAAGCCCACAATGACTGCCAGGTCCGCATTCCAGGTGCCGCCGGGCGCAGGGAGCAGATTGAACACACCGAAACCGCCCGGGCGCAGCCGCCGGCGCATCAATTTGGGCAGCACGTCCCAGCAGATGGCGGGTTTGAACACGTCGCCAGCCTGCGGCACCGACAGGTCGTCCATGAGCAGGCTGAACGCGCGCGGTTGCTGGCGCAGCCAGGCGACCGCATCGGCCTGTTGCCAATTCACGCCGCTCGCCCACTGTGGACAATGCTGGCGAAAAAGATCGTAGCCGACGCGATCCAAATCCACCGAATCAATCACGGCGGCGACGCCCAGCGCGCGCAACGGCGCGACCATGCCGCCGCCGGCGAATCCCAGCACCCCGATGCGTCCCGATGGAGCGAGAACGGCGATCACTGCCGCCAGCACATCAAACACGCTGTGCGTCGGTCCCGGCGAGGTACGCAATTCGCTGATCACCACGCCGTGCTGGCTCATGCGCAGGCCGTGGTTGGTTCGAGTGAGAGTCGTCACAAATCTGTCTTGCCCGTCGCCCGGGCGGAATGGCAACTGCGGGTTACGCATAACGGCTTCGCCACGTTGGCGGCGAAGCCGTTTGGAGTTTCCTCAGATCGAAGCTCAGCGCTGGATGCGCGCCGAGCCGCCCTTGGCGAGAGCTTTCACCTGTTCGACCGTTGCCATGGTGGTGTCACCGGGGAACGTGGTGAGCAACGCCCCGTGCGCCCAGCCGAGATTCACCGAGTCCTGTTCGCTCGCACCGCTCAACAGCCCGTAAAAGAAGCCCGCCGCATAGCCGTCGCCGCCCCCCACGCGATCCACCACGTCGAGCTCGCACGTCGGCGAGATGTAAGTTTTGCCGTTCACCCAAGCCACCGCGCCCCAGCTATGGCGGTTGGTCGAGTGAACTTCCCGCATCGTGGTGGCCACGACTTTGATGTGCGGATGCTTTTTGGCCACGTTCCCCATCATGCTGAAGAACGCACTGGGATCCAGCTTGCTTTGCGCTTGGACTTCCGGGCCGGGAATGCCGAGACCGAGCTGTAAATCCTCCTCGTTGCCCACGAGCACATCCACGTTCTTCACGATGCGGTCGAGGACTTTGACGGCCCGGTCGTGCCCGCCGACAATGTTCCAGAGCTTGGCGCGATAGTTGAGATCGAAAGACGTCACCGCGCCGGCCCGCTTCGCGGCCTTCATGCCTTCGATAATGACTTCCGCCGTGGTTTCAGACAGCGCCGCAAAGATGCCGCCGCTGTGGAACCAACGCACCCCGCCGCCGAAGATTTCCTTCCACTTGAAATCGCCGGGTTTGAGCTGTGCAGCGGCTTCGTTGCACCGGTTGTAAAACACCACCGGCGCGCGCACCCCCTGGCCGCGATCGGAATAGACGGTGGCCATGTTCGGCCCGTGAACACCGTCGTGTTTGAAATGCTGGTAGAATGGTTTCACTCCCATCGCCCGCACGCGCTCGGCGATCAGATCGCCAATGGGATAATCCACCATCGCCGTCGCAATCCCGGTTTTGAGCCGGAAGCAATCCGCGAGATTGGCCGCGCAGTTGAATTCCCCGCCGCTGACATGGATGTCGCAGTGCGTGGCTTTGCGAAACGGGATAAGGCCGGGGTCAAGCCGGTGAACGAGGGCGCCGAGGGACAGGAAATCCAGCGCGCCGGTTTTTTTGATTTGTAAGCCGTGGGCCATGATGAGTTATTTGGTTAAGGATTCAGATTCCGTCACGAATTTGAAAGATTTGTGGGTCCTCGGTCAAGCGCCTTGGATTTTCGCCGGCTCCAGGCGCGGCACGAGCAGGTGGATGAACAGCAACGCCGCCAGATAGGCGGAGCCGGCAATCATGAAAATGGATTCGTAGCTGCCCGTCGCCTGGAGGATGGCCCCCACCAGCATGGCGATGAACATGCCCCCCACGGCCCCGGCCGTGCCACCAATGCCCACAACCGAGCCCACCGCCTTGCGCGGGAACATGTCGGACGTCAGGGTATACAGATTGGCGGACCAACCCTGATGAGCTGCCGCTGCGAGAGAGATCAGCGCCACTGCCAGCCACTTGTCGGCCACATTCGCGGCAAAAATGACCGGTACCACCGACAACGCACAGATCAACATGGCAAATTTGCGCGCCCGGTTGGAACTCCAGCCCCGCTTGAGGAACCAGCCCGACAGCCAGCCACCGCCAATGCTGCCCACGTCGGCCACAATGTAGATGAGCACCAGCGGCAGGCCGATGTTCTTCAGATCGAATCCGTGCTTCTTGCCGAGAAAATCCGGAATCCAAAACAGATAGAGCCACCAAATCGGATCCGTCATGAATTTGCCCACGGCAAAGGCCCACGTCTGCCGATGCGGCAGCAAGGTGCGCCACGGAATATTCACCGTCGGGTCCGGCGGGTCGCTGCGGATGTAAGCCAGTTCCGAAGGTTTCAGACGCGGATGATTGTCCGGCGGCCGATAGACCATCAGCCACCAAGCGACCCAGATGAAACCCAGGGCGCCGGTGAGAATGAATGCCCATTGCCAGCCCCAATGCAAAGCGATCCACGGCACCACCAACGGTGAGACCAACGCGCCCACGTTGGTGCCCGAATTAAAAATCCCGGTGGCCAGCGCGCGTTCTTTCTTGGGAAACCAGTCCGCCACCGTCTTGATGGATGCCGGAAACGCGCCGGCCTCGCCCAAGCCGAGGGCAAATCGCGCCAACGCCAATCCCACCGCCCCGCCGGTCAAAACCACCACGGCAAAGCCCGCCTTCGCATCGAGGTTCAATACTGGAATGGTCCAGGTCGTCACGAAGCTGGCCAGTCCATGCGCCATGGCCGCAACGCTCCAGAGCGTCACCGAAATCGCAAACCCACGCCGGACCCCGATGCGATCCATGAACCGCCCCGCAAAAAGAAAACCAATCGCATAGGCGAGTTGAAAACAAAACACGATGGACGAGTAAATGCGTTCATCGGACCAGCCGAACGCCGTCACCAGCGTGGGCTTGAGGATGCCGATGACCTGGCGATCCACGTAGTTGATGATGGCGGCGAACAACAGCAGCACGCAGATCATCCACCGATAATTTCCCACCCGGGGTTTTCCTTCGCCGGTTGCGATCACAGTGTCTGAAGCCATGACGGTTTTAGTTGGGGCTTGGGGTCTGGTGGTCGGGCGGCAATCGCCCTCGCGATTCTAATTGCCAAGGAAGATCGGCCGGATGTGCCGGTCGAATAGATTGCCCGTTACGTTCTTCGCCACGACCGCTCGGTTGGCACGGACCAGACCGAGATAACGTTCACCCTGTTTCGCCGCGATCTTGAACCCAACATGCAGCAACTGGCGCAAGTGCAGGTTGTATTCCTTGCCCGACGGCTCGTGGCGCAGCGCCTGCACGTATTG
>JADLHS010000279.1 GCA_020848635.1 Limisphaerales bacterium | reverse complement strand
CTGCCGCGATCTTCGCCACGCTCGCCGCGTTGCTGGCCGGCTATCTCATTGGGAGGGCGTGGCCATGAAATTCGATCTCGTGCCGTTCAGCCCGATAATGCCGCCGGACCTCATGCTCGCGTTGAGGCATCCGCAACACTTCTTGGTAGCTGGTGGGATTCTTCTGGCACTCATCGCAGCTTGGCTTTTATTCGTTCCTCGAAATCGCAACAGTTGCGTCGCGCGACTCGGTGGTTTGAAGTGGAAGCGAAACCAGTTTTGTCGCGGCTGGCTCATCACTGGCGACACCGGCTCTGGCAAAACCAGTTCGGGCATCAACCAACTGGCTCACCAAGTTTTTCAAAACGAACCGACATGGGGTGGCCTGTGCGTTGATGAAAAAGGCGTTTATTGGGAAACGCTGGCGGCAATGGCTCGACACTATGGACGCGAATGCGATTTGATCCATCTGCAAATCTGCGTTGACGACAATGACGCACAGTGGACGCCGCCGAATCGCTATAACCTGACGGGCGACCGCAGTATTCCGTTTTCCACCTACGCCAAGTTCATTGTGGACACCGCGACGAGCCTCGGCCAGGGCGGGGACAAGGGGTTTTTCAAAAGCCAGGCGCAGACGCACATTACGCACGCACTCGAAATGCTCTTTGAATTGAACCGCCCTGTGACTTTGCGCGATGCGTATGAACTGTTGTCCAATCGCGACTTGCTCGAAGAAGAAATGCAGAATCTCGAAAATCTCCTCGAAACACCACGCCGTACCGCCGTTTACGCCCACTTTGCCGACCGTTTTCTTACCCAACCCGCCGAGCAATTTGGCGGTGTGCGCGAAACCATCGGCAACTATCTGCAATACTTCCTGACGCCCGAAGTTGCCGAGGTGTTTTGCACCGGCGAAAGCACTTTTAATTTTTCAGCGATTGACCAGGGCAAAATCATCCTGACGACCATGCCGCAGAAATTTCAGACCGAGCGACGGTATGTGAACACATTCCTGAAGCTGCTTTACTACAACCACGCCTTACGGCGTTTCGACAAAGCCAAAGCCGAGCGTGCAAAAGACAATCTCCTCATCCTGTGGGCCGACGAAGCGCAACGATTCATGACGGCCAGCGAAGACGGCACGAGTGATTACAACTGCGTGGACGTGATCCGCGAGGCAGGCGCAACAGTTGTCGCCGCCGCGCAATCAACGACCTCGCTTGTGCCACCGCTCGGCAATGACAAGGCGAAGGTGCTGACCTTGAATCTCCGCAATCGCCTCATCTTCCGCTCTGCCGACGAAGCCGATGCCGTTCAAGCTGCCGACTTCATCGGCAAGAAGCGCGTCGTGAAACGCTCATGGGGATTCAGCGCCGGCAAGCGCAACGTGAACTACTCCGAAACCGAGGAACACAAAATCAAACCGCACAAACTCCGCAATCTCCGCGACCACGAGTGCGTCCTCGTCCACTGCGAGCGCGGCTTTCGCCGCGTGACATTGCCACCGTTGGAATCGGACGGCACGGTTGCAAAGTGGTTCTCCGTGATACGGCGATTGGTTTGATCGCTTCCCATGTGCCCAGAGACCATCTACGAGGGTGTTGTCAGCCCCAAGACCTCGACACCGTTGTAAAATAGCATTGCGATGGCAACGGCTTCTTTGGGGAAAAGCATGAATGCCAAATCATTTGGCATGCAGAAGTCTCAACGTAGTAGGGCGGGATTGTCGATTATCGGGATTGACCCGCGACCCCTTTCTGCTCCTTCAATTCCCTACAGCTTGATAGAATGCAGGGAAAACCAACGCTTGATCCGTGTCTTCGAAAACACCGTGGCCTTGCGCATCAATGATTATGTTCCCGACATTATTCCAGATCGGATCAGCGATTGTTCCAGAGCGCCGGATAATGTACGACTTCAATGCAGTGCCTGAAATTGTCAGCTCTGGATTTCCGTTCGGCAGCAAGACAAAGCCGACGAATGTCGCCGGTTGGGTCGTAATTACACTGGACTGGAACTTGGCAATAAAGATGTCGGAGCCGCCCGCCGAGGTGATTACGGTCTGGTTGGTTTCACCGGAACCGAAAGTTGCCGTCTGACCGAAGCGGCCGGCTACATGGATGCCGCCCGCTGCGTCGATCGCCAGGGCATGACCGTGGTCATCGCCGGTGCCGCCGTCAAACCTGGCCCATTGCAGCAGTCCATCGGTGCCGTATTTCGCCAGGAATATGTCGTTCTGGCCGATACCAGCGAGGGTGACTTCGTTGACCTCGCCGGCACCGAAGGTCAGCACGAAGCCGTAGCCAGTAAGATAGGGGCTGCCGTCGGAGTCCAAAGCGATCCCAAGTGAGAATTCATCATCCGAGCCGACAGCCATCTTTACCCATTGTTGATTTCCGTCGGTGTCGTGTTTGACAATATAGATGTCCCCCATGCCGCCGTAGTCGATCTGCGTCTGGTTGAGCTGGCCGCCGAAGGGGGCGATGCCGCGATAGGTGCCGGTTGCGTAGCTGTTGCCTGCGGCGTCCACGGCGATGGCGGTGCCCTGGTCGTGCTCGGCTTGTCCCTGCCCGCCGCGAACCCAGGCCAGATTCCCGTTCGGACCGAACTTCGCGACAAATATCTCGTCGCTGCCGCCGAGCGGCCCGACCAGCACCGTCTGGTTGGGCTCACCCGGACCGAACGTGGACGTGGTGCTGTATCGGCCCACGACGTAGCTGTTGCCAGCCGTATCAATATCAATCCCGGCCCCCCAATTGCCGGTCGAGCCGCCGGCACTCTTGGCCCATTGCAGCAGACCGTTCGCATCGTACTTAGCGACGAACACGTCCAAGCCGTTGTTGCCGCCGATCCCGGCCAGTGCGGTTTCGTTGGACTCACCGGCGCCAAAGGTCACCGGATTCGAGCCGTAGCGCCCGGTCACGTAGCTGTCGCCCGATCCGTCCACGGCGATGCCGTAGCCGTATTCGCTGAACGAGCCGCCGGCTTGCTTTGCCCACAAGAAATTGCCGTCGGTGTCGTACTTCGCTAGGAACAGGTCGTTCGCGGCCGCACTCAGGGCGACTTGCCCCGGCTCTCCGGTGGCAAACGTAATGGTCGGACCGAAGTACCCGAACACGTAACTGTTACCGGCGTCGTCAACTCCGATGGACGTACCCCAGCCAGCCTGTGAGCGTGCCTGCCGGACCCAAAGCAATCCACCGCTGGGCGCGTACTTGGCGACGAACAGATCCTGGCCCAGAGCGGTCAACATCGTCTGGTTGGTTTCGCCCGTGCCGAATGTTGCCGTGGATTTGAAGTATCCGGTTACGTAAACATTTCCGTTGGTATCAACCGCGACGCCGTTTCCATCGTCAATACCGTTGCTGCCGGCGCGCTTGGCCCATGCGAGAGTACCATTCTGCGCGTGGGCCGAAAAGCCCAGGCTGAAGAACAGCAAAGTGACCAGACCAGCTATGACCATTGACAGCCGCCGGCACGGGCAAGTTCGGCCCTGACTCCGTTGGTCTGTTTCTGTATCTCCGGTATAAATCATGACCTCACGCTACCGCTATTCCCACTTTACTGGCAACTGATGGGAAATTGTTTTTTTTGACGCTCGTGGTTCACGGAGAATTGCCTCTCCATCAAGCTGGTTCATTGTCGGGGCATTGTGAGCGTACGCGCAAGCGAAACAAGCCTTATCACTCCGCTCTTTCGGTTCTTTGTGACTGTCTGGCCTCGTTCGAGGGAGCAACTAACGTCGACTTCATCGGCAAGAAGCGCGTCGTGAAACGCTCATGGGGATTCAGCGCCGGCAAACGCAACGTGAACTACTCCGAAACCGAGTAACACAAAATCAAGCTGCACAAACTCCGCAACCTCCGCGACCACGAGTGCGTGCTCGTCCATTGCGAGCGCGGCTTCCGCCGGGTGACACTCCTTCCGTTGGAGGCGAATGGCAATATCGCAGCATGGTTCTCTCGCTGGAGGCAACGCGGATTCTGGGCTGCTTGGTTTTCATTGTCGTTCTCATCAATCTTTCCTGCGGCCACGCAATTGCCCAGAGTCACCATCTTGTAGCCAGCCTAATCATGCCGACGCCCAACATTCTCCAGTTCCCTCCGATTTGCGATCTGCTGCGATGATCCAATGGTCAAGAGGAAACGATATTCGCAACGTCCGATTTTACTCGTGGCGCAGAGTATCAGAGCATGTTGAAAGCTTTAGCTAGAAATACTGCGGGGCTATTGATCAGGAAGATTTCATGCCTGCTATTGTTCTTGTTACGGAAAATGAGTTTGCCAAGGCGGAACATATTTTCCGCCACGCAGACAATCACGTCTTTCTTTCCGCACCTGCGGATGAAGGTGGCCTTGCAGCAGCCGTGACAAAGTGGCGGGCACGTTCGGTTGTTGTCGGAGTTTGGCCTTACACCGGAGCACTTTACCGCGCGTTGAAGGAAGTTGCGGATGGACAAGTCTCCCTGATCATCCGCTTCGGGGTTGGTCATGACGGCATTGACAAGGTCTTGGCTCACAAGAATAACATCATTGTCTGCAACACGCCCGGCGTTCTCGATGTCAGTGTGGCTGAACACACTTTTTGGTTAATGGGTAATCTTTCCCGCCATGTAGCGTACTTGGATGCCCGCATGCGTAACGGCGTATTCGCCGGAGAGACGGGATCCGAGTTGCGTGGCAAGTTACTTGGGGTGTTGGGATTTGGGCCGATCGGACGCCGCGTGGCAAGGATGGCGCATTTTGGGTTTGGTATGCGCGTCCAAGCGTTGGGGTTCTCGACTGTGGAACAACTGCAAGCCCGCGAGCGGCGCAGTCTGGCGGAGATTCAGGCAACTTACGGATTGGAATGTTACACAAACGACACAGACTCGCTGTTGCCCGAATGTGATTTCGTGAGCGTCCATCTGCCCGCCACACCCGACACGCACCACTTTGTCAACCCCGACCGCCTCAAGTTGTTCAAGCCCGGCGTATTCCTAGTTAACACCGCCCGCGGCAGCGTGGTGGATGAAGCGGCGCTTTACGACGCGTTGAACAACGGCGCACTCGCCGGCGCGGCTCTCGACGTGTTTGCGCGCGAGCCTTATGAGCCGGTGGTGCCCGGCAAGGATTTGCGGCGGCTGGCCAATGTTCTGCTGACACCGCATATCGGCTCCAATACTCGGGAGGCGAATCAGCGCATGGCGGAGGCGTGCCTGGCCAATGTGACACATTTCTTTGCGGGAAACCTGGATCGTCTTGCGCAGGTCAAACCGATGCGTTAAACGGGTCGGCCCACGAACCATTGATTGGTCTGTCGCGGGGATAGGAAACCATGTTCGTAACTGTTCACTGGGCGGAGTGAACCGTTCGCGGTCATGCTCACCTGAATTAGTCTGTAGCGTCCGGACCCGCAGCGCCAGTATTTGTTATCTGCATGAATTCGAAATCCGCTCTTGCCATCTTCGCCCACCCCGACGACATCGAGTTTGCCGCCGCCGGCACGCTGCTCCTGTTGCGGGAGCGCGGCTGGAAGATTCACTACTTCAATCTTTTGTCCGGATGCGGGGGCTCGGTGCAGATGGACGCGTCCACCACGGCGGCCACGCGGCTTAAGGAGGCGCAGACTGCGGCGGGAATTCTGGACGCAAAGTTTTATCTGCCCATCGCCCATGATCTGGAACTGACCTACACCGTGGAACTGCTGCGGCGCGTGACCGCCGTGGTGCGCGAAGCCGCGCCGTCCATCATTCTGACCCATGCGCCGGTGGATTACATGGAAGATCACATGATTACGTGCCGTCTGGCGGTCAGTGCCGCTTTCAGCCACGGCATTCCGAACTTCCGTACCGATCCGATGCGCGACGCTTTTTTTCACGATGTGACGGTGTATCACGCGTTGCCGCACGGTTTGTGTGATCCGTTGCGACGTCCGGTGCGGGCCGAGGCGTATGTGAACACAACGAATGTTCACGCACGCAAACGCGCCGCGCTGGCCGCGCACGAAAGCCAGAAGCATTGGCTTGATGTCAGCCAGGGCATGAATTCTTATCTGGCGAGCATGGATGCCATGTCCCGGGAAGTGGGTCGCCTCTCCGGTCAATTCGAACACGCGGAGGGGTGGCGACGCCATCTGCACTTCGGTTTTAGCAAGCGCGAGATTGATCCGCTGCGCGAGGCGCTCGGCGAGGATTACCGAATGGACGCGAGTTATGCGGTCGGACTCCAGCGCACGCTTTGATGGGATTGGTTACGGGTGATCGCAAGGTCGCCTTTGCAACAGGCTTTTCTAACAGCCTCGAAAATGAAAAAGAAAATTTCTCAAAACATCCTCAAGGTAGTCGTTGGTTTGGGGCTGTGGCACTGCGTGGTTGCCACCGCAGCTCCGTCAGCCTCTCTCGAACAACCTCGCCCACCCGTCGGTGACATATCACTTGATGAGTTGCGACAAGGCTTCTTTCGTCCACCTGATTCGGCAAAGCCCGCCACCTTTTGGTGGTGGTTCAACAATTACGTCAGCAAGGAAGGCATCACCCGTGACTTGGAACAGTTTCGCGCCAAGGGTCTGGG
>JADLHS010000278.1 GCA_020848635.1 Limisphaerales bacterium | reverse complement strand
GTGGGCAAATTACCGATGGGCGAACATTCGCGTTCGCGGATCCGGAGCCAACACTACGATTCTTGCTGGCGGTCTGGGCTCTCGCTACCTCTGGCTGCTCAAGACGGCTGACGGTAATACGTTCACTGCGGGCGGCCATATGGCGCCTGGGTTTGGTAACGCGGCAGGCAACATCAGTAACTTTATTCCCGATCCGACCGGTGCCTCGCCCGACGACATCGCTTTTTACGGCGGCAGCTACCCGGGCACCAGCAGCGGCGCCGATACTAAGCTGTACAAAGCCATTGGAATTGCGCCTTTCACGGATCCGGCAAACACGTTTTTCAATGACGCGACATTTTCGGCGAAAGCGGATCCGAATACCAATAACCTCACCCGCTATTTGACCCTTTTCCAGGGCAGTTGCGATGTGCATCCGGACGTTGATTTTGTCGTCAACTACAGTACGCCGCCTTACAACTCGCCGGCATCAGCCCCTCACCAGCCGGGTTGGTTGGCGATCCACAACCGGACCAACGGAGATTTCATTGCCTCTTATCAATTGCCCTGTAGCGATCTGGATGAATACTTGCCCGCCGACAGCAGCATGCTCTTTATCGGCACCGTTGGCAGTGTCTCTCTGTATCCTTTGGCCGACGGCACTGCGGAAGTGCTCTGGAGCAGTGAAGTTTTCGGGTACGGCCGGTACATCGTCGGCACCCCGCGCTACACAAAAGCCGCGGCGATGAGCAAGACCATCAAGCCGCTTTGGGAACAGTTGCAGGGCCAACCGAACATTCTACCGATTATTGACACGGACGTGAACAGCGACCCCGTGCCGGGCGACGGCTCCTCCACGATGCATTGCTTCACCGGTTTCAAGAAGTACGATGCAACCCGCATGCTCCTCGCCATCCGCGACAATGGCATCAATGAGACCGTGGCGCACAACACCAACCTCGCCCTAGCTTATCCCGATCGTTCGCTCCAGTGGGTTAACGCCGAAACCGGCAATCCGATGGGCACCGCGCTCGTCGTGAGTTACGCGCCCACCCCCATCAGTGACGACAACGCGCTCTACATGGCGTTTGGGGTTTCCGCAGATGGCGTTCTCTACATCGGTGTGGCAGACAAAATCCTGCGTTACGCGCCAAGTGGTGGCGGTTTTGCCGCGCCCACTGTGGCCTTTACCCTGCCCGGCACGGACCCGCAACCCACCAAAACCCAGTTCGCAGAATTCCGAGTCAGCGGCAGTGGGGCTTCCACCGTCATCGTCGTCGCCAGCCGGAACTGGTGGGGTTCTTCGGATCGCATTCTGACCACGGCGGATGGGTTGACCTACACCGAAACTGAGACCGTGCCAACCCAGGGCGGCATCAGCAGTGTGGTGTCCGATCCAGCCGGGACGGGCGATAACGTCCTCTTCAAGACCCTCTATCCGGCGACGAGCAACGGCATTGATTCCACGATGAACCGGCGGCGTCAGGTCGGCGGCAGCGGCGCATTCAGCAGCGATTCCTTCCCGGTCGAACAAGTGGCGGGGAGCACAATCACCAATAGCGTGGATGTCATTTATCGGACCTACTTCCTCACGGACGTGCAGGCGCTCGCCGGCCAGGATTGGGTGCTGGCTTACAGCACGCCCAGCTTCCGGACGTTTAACAATTCGACGGTCCAGTCGGCCCTGAAGGGTAGTTCACCGGACCCGATGCCCTACCAGCCTGGCTGGCTGGCAATCCATGATCAGGCCACCGGTGAAGTCCGGGGGTTGCGCAAGCTCAACGTCACCGAAGCATTGAACGTCATACCGAGCACGACGGGGGCGCCGGAAAGCTTCACCACCGGCTGGTTCTCCTACGCCATTCCGCAAGGTGGCGTGGAATTGTATCCGGTGCTGAACGCGGCCAGCGAGGTCGCCGGCGTGGAAATTCTCTGGTGGAGCGCCACCTATGGATTCGGGCGTTACTACGTTGATACCCCGCCGGCTGCCAGCCATCTGCTCGGCACCCAAGTTGGCAGTGGCATCAAACTCGAATGGAAAGGCGCTGGCGTCCTCCAAAGCGCCAGCAACGTCCAAGGGCCTTACGCGGATGAGATCGCCGTTTCCTCCGGTTATGTTTACTCCGGGCCGGCAACGAAATTCTTCCGGCTCCGGGTGCAGTAATCCGTTTTGGGTGAGGGTGGGTTGCGCGGTTTGCGCAACCCACCGAAGCCACCCCGAATCATCGAGTTCCGCCCGACTGCGAAAAACCGCGGTCGGGCGGTATTCGTTCCGTTAAAGCCGTGCGACCTCGAAGCGAAAACCTTTGCCGCCTTCAAGCGCGATTCAACCCATGGTGACACGAAACTTCTGCCTGTTCTGTTTGGGCTTAACATTGTTCCACGCCGCCGGGGCCGCGACCGAAGCTCAGTCACCAGCAACAGGCATTCGTAGGTGGAGCGACGCGGTGGAAAACCGGCTCGTTCAGGCCGGAACGAATCGGGCGGAAATCAGCCAAGCTCTGGCGGAAGTGCCGGCGGCGCGACGTGACGGGATGGCGTTCCTTGTGGAGAACATGCCGGCGGCGGACCTGCTGGCGTTGCCGGCGGAGTTTTTATTGGAGAATCTCCAGCTCGCCTACGACGGATGGGAAACGGCGGCCTGGCGCGCGAGTGTGACGCAGGAGAAGTTCTTCAACGACGTATTGCCCTACTCCTGTTTGAACGAGGCGCGCGATCCATGGCGGGCGCAGTTGCGCGAGATTTCGTTGCCGCTGATTGCCGGCTGCAAAACGCCTGGCGAGGCGGCCCAGGTATTGAATCAAAAGCTCTTTTCGAAGCTGAATGTCCGCTACAACACGAGTCGCCAGCGCCCCGATCAAAGCCCGCGGGAAACCATGCAAAGTGGCATCGCCACTTGCACGGGCCTGGCAATTCTGCTCGTGGACGCCTGCCGCTCGGTCGGCATTCCGGCGCGCGTAGCGGGCACGCCAATGTGGTCCAATCTGCGGGGCAACCACACCTGGGTTGAGGTTTGGGATGGCGAATGGCATTTCACGGGGGCGGCCGAACCGGACCCTGCCGGATTGGATCATGGTTGGTTCGTGCATGACGCTTCCACGGCAAAGCGCGATGTGCCGGAGCAGGCCATTTATGCCAGCAGTTTCCGGCGCACCGAGGTTACGTTTCCGCTCGTGTGGTCTCCGGGGGACAAATCGGTCAGCGCTGTTAACGTTACGGAGCGCTACGCGGCCAAAGTGTCCCGGGCCGCGGAGGCCGGCGTGCGACTGTCCATCAAAGTCCTCGGCGCTAACGGCAAGCGGGTTGTGACGGATATCCTTGTGAGCGAGGGCGATGCCTCGGCAACGAAATGCGAAGCCACCAGCCGCGGCGAAACGGCAGACCAGAATGATTTTGCATCCTTTCGGTTGGTGTCGGGTCGTAGATATCATGTGACTGCTCGCCACGAAGGACGCGTGGCCGAATCAAGCCTAACTTTGACGGACGCCGCCGAACAACTGCTGACGCTCACTTTGGGCGAAATGCCGTCCAAATCAGTATCGGCGGATGGAGTTGCTTCGCCACTCATCAAGCCTTTGCCCGCCAAGGACACGGCCAGCCTGGCGAAAGAATTTGGCAAATACTTCGTGGCCGATTCCGCCAAGCAGGCGAAGTGGAAGTTTTCCGCCCGGCAAGAAAGGTCGCTTGGGGAAAACGAAGCCGCCGTTCGCCAAATCGCTTGGGAAGCCTTCCGCGCCGCGCCGATTCATATCGCGCTGAGGGCGGACTTCGATGCGAACGTCGCGCGTTTTGGGGAATATGTCAGCCCGTACCTTGTAAAAACCGTCGGTGTCCGGCCGGCCAATGGTTGGCCTTTGTTCATCGCCATGCACGGTGGCGGTGGCGCACCCAAGGAGGTCAATGACAGCCAGTGGAAGCACATGAAGGTCTATTACAAGGATCATCCGGAAGCGGGTGGTTATCTTTATCTCGCCCTCCGCGCGCCAAATGACACCTGGAACGGGTTTTACGACGACTATGTCTATCCTCTGATTGATAACCTGGTCCGCCAGTTCCGATTGTTCGGTGACATTGATCCGGACAAGGTGTTCATCATGGGCTATTCGCACGGCGGGTATGGGGCGTACGCGATTGGACCCAAAATGCCGGATCGGTTTGCAGCCATTCATGCCAGTGCCGCCGCCGCGACGGATGGGGAATCCACCGCCCGAACCCTGCGCACCACGCCGTTCACGGCGATGGTCGGCGAGTTGGATACAATGTATGGCCGCTATGAACGCAATCAGAAGTTCCGGGCCGAGATCGAGCGGTTGCGCGGCAATCGCACCGACATCTATCCGGTGACAGTGACGATTGTGGCTGGCAACGGGCACACGGGTTTGCCGGATCGCGATAAAATCATGGACCTGTATCCAGCGGTGCGAAATCCCGTGCCGCGTGAGGTGACGTGGTTGATGACCGACAACGTGGTGCAGGATTTTTTCTGGCTGCGCGTGCCGCATCCGGCGAAGCAGCAGGAAATCCTTGCGAGTTGCCGGCAGAATCGCTTCGTCATCACCGCCAATGAAGGCGTGTCCGCCGCGGCGGTGATGATGGACACGCGGCTGATTGATTTCAGCAAACCGGTGGAGATCGAGTTGAATGGTTCAACGGTCACGCGCCGGTTCACACCGAAATTGAAGACCTTTTGCGAAACCCTCGCCCGGCGGGGCGACCCGGCATTTGCTTTCAGCGCCGGATTTACCATCATCAAGGACGGCAAGACCGGACGATTGTTACTCGCCGCGTCTGACCAGTAACCAAACCAGCATGAAAAGAATCTTCTCCCTCAGTTGCGCCCTGTGGGTGGGCCTGGAAGCGTCCGCCCAAAGCGGCGGTTGGAAATTTCCCTGCCCCACCAATGAGATTGCGCGCTACACGGCGCAACGCGTTGCCGGGCCAATTCACGTTGATGGCCGGCTCGATGAACCAAGCTGGCAGGCGGCGACAACCTCGCCACGCTTTGTGGACATCCTGACCGCCCAACCGGTGATTCATGACACCCGGGCCGCCGTATTGTGGGACGACCTGTATTTGTACGTGTCGTATCGGGTTGAGGAGCCGTTGGTCCACGCCCGGTTCACGAACCACAATGATTTCATCTACCAGGACAACGACGTGGAATTATTCATCGCCGGGCCGGATGCCTACTATGAATTCGAGATCAACGCCTTCAACACCTGCTATGAGGTGTTCTTCGCCTGGGACGATTCGTACGCGAAAGTTGGCTTGGCGAAGCAGCCGGAATTCCTCGGGGCCAAACTCGTTCCGTTCAACGGCGTCGGCTTTACAAACCATCCGCGCGGGGGACGCGTGGGGAATTTTGACCACACGTTTCCGGGCATGAAGACGGCGGTCCATGTGGATGGCACAGTCAACGACGACACGGATCGCGACCGTGGCTGGACCGTGGAACTGGCGTTTCCGTGGGCGAACATGAAATGGCTTGCGACCGACGGGCGCGCTTTGCCGCCGAAGGACGGCGACGTATGGCGTCTGGACTTCTCACGGTTCAACACCTACAAGGAAGCGCCGCCGGCCAACGACTCAGGCGGCTGGTTCTGGACCCGGCATGGTGTTTGGGATTCGCACATCCCCGAGTGCTTCGTCTACGTCACGTTCTCAAGCAATCCGGTGCAACGAAGCGAAGCACCGTTGCGGCAACCCTGAGGGCCACGCCCCGCGGAATGGCCTGCGCAACGAGCCCGCCACGGGGATTACGCCATGGGCGGTTGGTTTTGGCACCGTCAGGCATTGCGTGGTTGGCGAAGTTTACGCGAAAGCCCTGCGCAGCAACTTAATGCTCTTGGGCACGGCGGTATCCGGGTTCTCCTTCCCTTCAAACTCCAACGCCACGTAGCCGGTATAGCCGGCATCCCGCAGAATGTTCGCGATGCGTTTGTAATCCAGTTCCAGCGTGTACCATTCACCCCCACCGTAATAAGTCTTGGCCTGCACATAAACGGTCTTGGGCGCGATGGCTTGCAGCTTGGGATAGGGTGCTTCCAGAAAATTACCGGTATCCATCAGGCCACCGAGCCAGGGTGAAGTGATGCTGTTCAAGATGCGCAGCAGACCCTCTGGCGTGCGCGCCAGGCCCCAGTGATTCTCCAGGGCAAGCATCACGCCACATTGCTCGGCTTTGGGCAGGCAGCGCTCAATGCCTGCGATGCACCATTTGAAGCCCTCTTCCTCGGTGTGACCGGGGAGCACGGGTTCAATTCCGCGGTTCTTCATTAACTCATCGAAATCCTGCGTGGTGCCCCAGCGACCGGTGTTGATGCGGATGCAGGGGCAGCCGAGTTCGTAGGCGATCTCCACGCACTTTTGGGTGTGCTCGACGTTGTCGGTGAGTTCCTCGGGCTTGGGCTTCACAAAACTCTGGTGCGTGGAGACGCAACAGATTTCCAGGCCATTACGAAAGGCGTGGCGCTTGAGCTTGTGCAGGTGGGCGCGATGTTC
>JADLHS010000277.1 GCA_020848635.1 Limisphaerales bacterium | reverse complement strand
GCGACGACCTTCGGTTCCGAGTTCGAGGCGGCTGGCAAATAGAGCCGGAAGGTGGCGCCCTGGCCGGGCGCGCTTTCCAATTCCACCCAGCCACTGTGCTCGCTGGCCACCCGCTGGACCATGAACAACCCCAGCCCCACGCCTTTATCTCTGGCTTTGGTGGTGAAGAACGACCGGAAAATCTGCTGTTGGATCATGGGTGACATGCCGCCGCCAGTATCCTGAACCGCCAGGCAGACATAATCTCCGGGGCGGCTTTGTGGATGCGCGTCGTGATCCGCGGCGCTGAAGTGCCGGGGCGTGGCCGTGATGCTCACCGCGCCACCGTTCGGCATGGCATCCCGCGCATTGAGCAGGAGATTCATAAGGGCATGTTTGAGTTTGCCGGGCTTGCCGAGGAGAACGGGCAAATCGGGCGACAGTTCCGTTCGCACCTTGATTTTGCACGTCAACAAGGGGCGGGTGATCCGGAGGCTGGCCTCGATTAGTTCGGGCAGGCGGAGCGGTTGAACCGTGCCAATCCGTTCGCATCGGCCGAAGCTGTTCAACTCGCGTGTCAGCGCGGCTGCGCTGCTGGCCGCCTCGTGAATCAGGCTCATGGCCGGGTCCGGTTCCGATCGCTCGTAGGCCTCGCGCAACTCCAATTCGGCTTGAATCAGGATCGCGCTGAGGATGTTGTTCAGATCATGCGTGATACCGGCGGCCAGTTTTCCAACCGCAACCAGTTTATCCGCGTTTTCCAATTGCACCCGGAGCAACTCTCGCTCCGCGATCTGCAACCGGTGTTGCAACAGGGCGGCCGTGACGCTTTGGATCAGTTGCTCATTCTCGCACGGTTTGACCAGGAACTGGAAGATGTGTCCTTCATTGACCGCGGCGATCGCGGTTTTCAAATCGGCGTTGCCCGTCAACATCACACGCACGGTATCCGGCGACAACTGTTCGGCGCGGGCCAGGAATTCCACCCCGTTCATGCCGGGCATCTGCATGTCCGAGACGACCACGTCAAACGGCGTGTGCCGCATGAGATCCAGTGCGGCAGCAGGATCATCCGCAAACGCGCACTGCCAGGCGTTGCGCGTGGGCCGCAGGGAGCGTTCAACTCCCTGGAGCAAGGCGGGTTCATCATCCACAAATAGGATGTGGCCCGGGGTGAGCGGGAGGGTAGGGCTTAGATTCATTGGGGAACTTTCGTTTCGTTGGGGGTGGCGGTCACTGGCGGGCGAAGAATCATAACTGGAAGCAGGAGATTCTCCGCGACAGAACGGGAAGACGACTGGGGGCGCTCACGTTGGCCGACTGAATCTTTCAGTTCGGCTTTTGCCCAACACCCTTCATTCCTCCGAGATTCCACCTCCACCTGCAGCCGCGCTGCCGTGGCGCGGTTCCGGGTTCTGAACCGCCACCAAAGCAGCGGCACGGCCGTCAGGGCCAGCAAAGCGGTGTTCATGGCCAACAGCAGACCGCGGCTCATATCGGGCGATAGCCACAGTCGCATCAGCATGGTCATTCCCGCGCAACCGGCAACAATGGCCAGCATCGCGAAAGGGCGTACTGACTTGAGGCCAAGCTTGTTTGTTGGTCGTCTGCCGTGGGGAGGCAGCGGAGCCGGGCGGAGCTGGGGACTGGTCACCACTCGTGAAATTATTGACCTATTGTGCTCGCCGTCGGGCGCGAACTGAGTTTTCACCGGCCACGAAACCGGCGGAGATGCGGTCGGATCGTCGCCATTGCAGCGAACTGCAATCCGGTACCTGGCTGCCGTTTTGCCCGCCGCCGGGGAGCCGTTCAAAGCCAATAGCGTAGCCGCTGGCCTTGCGGCTGAGATGTATTGTCGTGCTGCCATATCGTTCGTAGCTGGACAAACAAAAAAGCACAACTGAGTGATCCATGCCGCCATGGAGTCAGTCGTGCTTTAACTTGCAGGACTTATATCCTACCCGGGAAAGCTGCTCGCCAATGTCCGTTCGCGAGTCTTCCAAGTTATCATCGGCATCGGAGGAGGCGAACTTGAGGTCAATTCAGTTCGCGCCGCGGGAAGAACCGCGTGGGGTCAAGTAATTCACCGGTTGCCATCGGCGCCCCGGGCCCGCGGAGAATTAACACCTCCGCCGCTTCAACCCCACCGCCTCGGAGTCATGTCTGGCGTACAAAAAAAGGCACTCTGAAGAATCAGAGTGCCGATGAACTGAGGGGTGGACTACTTGGCGCCCAGGATCGCGTCCTTGGCGGCCTTGGCCACGCGGAACTTCACGACGCGCTTGGCCTTGATCTGAATGGCTTCGCCGGTGGCGGGGTTGCGACCCATGCGCGCCTTGCGATTGACCAACACCAGTTTGCCGAGACCCGGCAGGGTGAAGGTGTTCTTGGCGTTCTTGTACGCGAGCTGCGCAATGAATTCGAGAATCTCCGCCGCTGCTTTCTTGGTGAGGCCGCTCTTTTCAGCGAGTTCAGCTGCGATTTGGGATTTGGATAGTGCTTTTGCCATATTTTTTTGTTCGTTTCAGTTTGTTTTGTTGCTAGAGACCAACCCATTTAACCCATTCCGGAGCGTTGCGCCAAGCGAAAACCCTTGGTTTCACTTACTTTTTCTTCGCTGCCACCCGTGGGTCCGAACGGTAGCTCGCGGTCGCGAGCAGGAAATAAATCAAAATATTTTGTCGGATTTCGTGGCCGGCGGGTATTAATCAGGTGAGATGCAATCAAAGTCCGACGCCCAACTCCTCCGCGACTATACCGAGCGGGGACTGGAAGCCGCCTTCGCCGAGATCGTCCGCCGGCACACCAACCTCGTTTACTCCGCCGCGCTCCGCTTGGTGACCTCGCCGGACAGCGCGCCGGAAATTGCCCAAAATGTCTTCGTTGGGTTGGCCCGCGGGGCGCAAACCCTGTCCGCACAACTCCCCGCGGAGGCTTCGCTGGCGGGGTGGTTGTGCCGGAGCACGCGCAACCAGGCGCTCAAACTCTGGCGCGATGACTCCCGCCGGCATTCCCGCGAAAGGCAGGCCATGGAACTACTCGATCCGATTTCCGAAACCGCTCCCGATTGGGCCAGTCTCCGGCCCGTGCTCGACGAGGCCATGGCCGAACTGACCGAGTCGGACTACGACGCCCTCGTGCTGCGCTTCTTCAACAATCAGGATTTGAAGGAAGTGGGCCGGGCGCTCGGCGTGAGCGATGACACCGCTCAAAAGCGGGTCGCCCGGGCGCTGGACAAACTGCGCGAGAACCTGACCCGGCGTGGGGTCGCCACAACCGGTGCCGCGCTTTCGCTCGCCATCTCGGCCAATGCGGTTTCCGTTGCTCCCGCCGGACTCGCCGCCACCATCGCCACCGCCGCCGCTCTCGCCGGAACAACCCTCGCCACCACGGTAACCGCAACCGCCATCAAAACCATCGCCATGACCACACTGCAAAAGTCCGTTATCACCGCCGCGCTCGCCGCGGCCGTCGGCACGGGAATCTACGAGGCCCGCCAGGCCTCGCGGCTACGCGAGGAAAATCAGTCCTTCGGCCAACAAATCAGCCAACTGCAGGCCGACATTGAAAACCTCTCCACCATCGCCGCCCAAGCGAAGAAACCTGCATCACTGCCAAGCGATCAGTTCAATGAGTTGCTGCGCCTTCGCGGCGAAGTTGGATTGCTTCGTAGACAAACCAACGAGCTTGGCAGATTCTGGCAGGAGTATCAGAAGCTGCTGTCACAGGTTGCTGCAACACCTGAGCTCACCAATCAGG